>JAUIKE010000312.1 GCA_030430845.1 Bacteroidia bacterium
AGGTGCAAATTGCGATGAAGCGTCTAAAGTTCAAGGTTTATGTTGGGCCTTTGGCCCATGCGTTCCTTGAAGCCACCTCCTTTGGGGGTGGTAGTTCACTTCTATTGGAAAGCAGGTTTTGTTTATTCTTATTTTCCTTTAGCAGTCGGGAGACTGCTTGCTAAATAAGGTAAGGTGGTCAGAGACCTCCACCAACGGGATTGTGTGAAAAGGCCGAAGGACCGAAGAACCGAAGGACTTTTACACAACCCCATAGTTCACTTTTCCTGCCTTAGAGGATCCGCCGTTAAAAAATTTACTGGAATAGAGCGGCCGTGCAAAATACTGTTTGAGGGCGACGTAGGAGCCCGAGTTTATTTTGCACAGCGGAATGGAAGTGAATTTTAGGCGGAGACTCTACAGCAGCAGCTTTTTTTTGTTACTTTTTTTCAGCTGCTGGAAAAAAAGTAAGGACAAATAAGGAGTTACTATTTTTTTGAAAACCTCCTCTTCCTATTCATCACCTCCACGCCCTTCTCAATCCCCCAGGGCGACAAGGGGTACATCTCAAATACCTGCCGCAGCACATTCACCGTATACGAACTGGCCCAGTACTTCAAGCCCATAGGATTCAACCACACTATGCGCGGAAATCGTTCCGCTAACTGCTGCCAGCCGGCCAGACTTTCCGGCGTGAGCTCATAGGGGGCCATGTCGGCATCACCGATGATAAAGACAGCGTAGTTTTTGTTCAGACTACAGATCTTTTCAAGACTCTCAAAGCTGGTGTAGTTGCGGGCGGGATTGCTGTAGGCACCTCCGTAAATGGTGTTGTGGTAGTAATAAGTCTTCAGGTCATGGGCAAAACGGCGCTTCATCTTGGAGAATAGCTTGGTCACAGAGGCGATGTAAGGTGACATCGACCAGCCGCCATTGTCAATCAGCAGCAACACCTGTACCTTTTGATCCACTTTTTCACGGATCTGGGGCAGGAACAGTCCGCCTTCCTTGACACCCTCGCGGATGGTTTCGGGTACATCCAGGTATTGCTCGACGGATTCTTCTTCGATGCCTTTCAGGTAGGAGAGGGCCACGTCGATGTTATTGTCGGAGAGGGCGACCTTTGTGTTGACCGGAAAAAAATTGGGGTCGGCCAGGACCTTGCGGGCCATCTTGCCGCCGCCTTGCCCACCTACCCGCACGCCACCTTGCGCTGCACCGCTGTGCCCGTAAGGAGAAATGCCGCCGGTGCCGACCCAGTGATCGCCGCCGGAATGTTTTCTTCTTTGCTGCTCCATTACCTCACGCATGCGTTCGAGCAGTTCTTCCAGGCTGAGGTCGGAATAGTCGGCCATGCGATCCAGGCGCTCAGCCGGATCATCGTCGGGGCCTTCGGTGTCGGGCCGGTGAGGATCATCATTTTGCAGGATGTCGGAGCCGGTGAGGATCTTTTGAATGTCGTAAGAGGTGAGGTGGACTTCGTTGAGGAATTGTTCGACCAGGGCTTTTACATCGATTTCTACCTCAGGCACTTCGTCTAATTTCAGCTTGTTCTTCCACCTTTGGAAAGCTTCTGAGCGACTGATAGCGGCGTCGAGGCTTTCGCCGGACTGGATGTGGATGTCGAGAAAATATTGGTAAAAAGCGAGCGTGAAGGGACCGATGTCTTTTGGAGTGGTTGTTACTAAACCTTTCAGTACCAGGTACAGATCACCCAGCGTATTGACCAGGCCCCGCTCCATGCTTTTTTTGAGTAAAAGCAGGGTTCTGACGTCGCCCTGTAATTTTTGTTCTTTCAGGTAGTGTGGCAGACTGCTAAACATGGAAACGACTTTTGATTTTTTCCATATCCTTCTGGGATTTGATTAAAATACCCAGGCCCTCCTTTTTTTCAATTTTTTCAATGGCTTTTTCCAGCGGAAAATTATGGACGTACTTCAGCCAGTGCAAAAGCTCCCGGGTAGCGGGAGAGCGCTCCAGGCCAAGTTCTCGTAACTGGTAAAAAAGGCTGATGCTTTTTTCGAGCAGGCTTCCTTCTATTTTGGGAAAATGTTTGCGTACAATAGCCTCCATGGTGTCGGCACTCGGGAAGCTGATGTAATGGTAAATGCAGCGCCCTTTAAAGGCAGTAGGGAGCTCCTGCTCCCGATTACTGGTGATGACGATGGCCGGCATATCCTCCTCGCTTACTTCAACTACTTTTCCTGATTCGGGCATGACAAATTGCCGGTGGCTGAGGGCAAAAAGCAGGTCGTTGGGAAATTCTCGCGGCGCTTTGTCTATTTCGTCAATTAATAAAACCGAGTTGGGTTCGCTGAATGCTTTGGCTGCCGGCCCAAGTAGAACATAATCATCCAGTCGTTCGGTGCTCCGGCCGCCGCTTTTGAGCGGGTCGAGGCCTTGTTCCTGACGTTGGGCATTGAGTACTTCTACCTGCGAATCACGCAAGTATTTGACGTGATCAAATTTTGCAACGAATTGATCGACATTACTTTTGGAGCCTACGGCAAATGTAAATAGCGGCAGGTTTTGATCCTTCGCGTATTGAATGGGTAGCTCGGTTTTGCCCGTTCCGGGTTCGCCTTCGATCAATAAGGGCATGCCCAAGGTGCGGGCGATGTGAAAAGCCTGTGCCAATTCGGGATCACAGAGGTATTCGTCGGAGCCGGTCCAGATGTTCGTGTGTGCCAAAGTTGTAGTTTTTGGCAAGATAAAAAGTAGCAGGTAGAAAGTAGAAAGTAGAAGGACAAATTTTGGGTTATAGGTAATTGGCTGCCGGAAGGCAGCCAATTACCTATATTTTTTTATTCAAACTTCAAAGTTTTGACTGGATTACTGGAGGCCAATCTCAAAGATTGTACGCTAATAGAAGCAAGGGAAATCACCAATACAACCAGGCCTATGAGTATAAACAACAGGGGGTTCAACTCAATCCGATAACTGAACGATTCCAGCCATTTTCCCATTAGTAGCCAGGCAACCGGCCAGGCGATCAAATTCCCTATAACGATCAGCCATAAAAAACGACGGGACAGCAGGCCGATCAATCCGGGAGTGGAGGCTCCCAATACTTTGCGAATCCCCACTTCCTTGGTCCGCTTCTGAATGCTCAGGCGCATCATGCCCATCAAGCCCAGCCAGGCGATGAATATGGCTAAAAAAGAGGCCCAGTCGGTGGTTTTACCCCACCTTCTTTCCTCGGCATACCTTTCCTCCAAGACTTCATCGACAAACTGAAAGACAAAAGGCTGCTCCGGATTAACCTGTTTCCAAACACCCTCCAATTGATCCAGCATGGGCTGGAGCTCTCCTGGGCCCAGGCGTACTACCAGGTTATACACATTGGCCGGCCAGACATAGGTCGACAAGCCGGTGATGCCTGAGCCAATGGATTCAAGATCCAGCGTAAGGATCAGCGGGCGTATTTGATCGTGCATGGTGCTAAAATGAAAGTTCTTGACTACACCGATGATTTGGTGTCCTTCTGAGAAATTACTTCCCGGGATCTGTTGGTCAAACGGATTTTCCCAGCCGAAATGCTGCACCAGGGCTTCGTTCACCAATATGGCTGTTGAGGCGTTTTGTGCCTCCTTTCTAAAATCTTCTCCTTCCAGCAGCTCAATATCCATTGTTTCGAGGTATTCCGGTGTCACTTGATTATAAAAGATCTTTTCCGGATTGCCGTCATCTTGCGCAAATATCAGCTCTGTCCAGGGCTCTCGGGAATTGTTCATACTGGCCGTGACGCTCAAAATGCGATTATCCTGAAGCGCCAGATTTCGAAAGCGCTCGACAACAGACCTGGTGTCCTCCATTTCTCCGATCGATAATTCCAGTAAGCGTTCTTCATCATAGCCAAGATCCTTTTTCTGCAGATATTTCATCTGGGCCCGGATGTTGACGGCCCCAATGATCAAGATAATCGAGAGCGTAAACTGAAGAACGACCAGACTTTCATTAAACCAGCGGTTGCGTCGGGGTAGTATCATATTCCCTTTCAAAGCATCCATCGCTGAAAGCCTGACCAAAACCGTCGATTTTAGCCAGCCTGTTAAAATAGCAATGCTCAGTGTTAAAGAAACCATTAAAGCGATGCCTTCCCATCCAGGCTGGAAGGAAATGGGTGCACCGGTGATGTCCTCAAAAACGGGCAGCAGAAAACGGGCCATCGTCATCCCCACCAGTCCCGAGCAAAGGGTGACAAGAAAGGATTCGGTCATAAATTGCCTTTTCAGTTGCCCTTTTCTGGCTCCAAGCGTTTTTCGTACCCCGACCTCCTTCATCCTATTGAGCACATGACTGGTAGACAGCGTGATGAAATTAATGCCGGCTACTATCAATACCAGCAAGGCAATGGCCAGCATGATGTACAGCTTTTGCGGACTGGTATACAGGGCATTGCCGATGATCTCGTCTTCCGTATGAAGGCCGCTCAAAGCCTGGAGGCCGTATTCGATTTTTATGTTTTCAGGTTTGGATACTGTTTCATCGGCTTTAATTTTTAAAGCTTGAAGTTCGTCCGGAGACGTGTTTTTATTCAACAAAACATAGTTCTCTACAAAGCCATAATAGTAAGAATCGAATGATTCCTCCGAAACAACTACTTTGAATTGTTCGAGGGGCATTAAAAAGTCAAAGGGGAGACTGGATCGATTGGATTGGGGGTCCAGAACACCGCTGACTACAACAAGCAAGTTGCTGTCGTTCAGCGTGACTTTGAGAGATTGCCCCAAAGGATCGTTTTTTCCGAAATACTTTTCGGCCATTTCCTGACTGAGCAGGACTGAATTCGGTTGGTTTAAGGCTGTTTGGCGGTCTCCTTTTAAAAAGGGGAAGTCAAACATACTGAGAAAGGCTGGGTCGACAAAATGCATTACCTCCCGGTAAGGCTTATTGTCTTTTAGAATGATGCAGGAATTACTGGCATAACGGGTAAATTGCTCAATACCAGGTGTTTCTTCTGCCAGATCTCTACCCAGGGGGATAGCGGTTATGGCGCTTTGCCTTTCAATCTGCTGTGTTTCGGTATTGATCTGCCTGCTGTACACCCGGCAGATAGCGTCTTTTTTGCTGTGGAATTGGTCGTAAGACAGTTCGTTCCGGATAAATAGGTAAGCAAGAAAAATAAAGGCTACCGAAAGAGACAATCCGAGCAAGTTAATGACCGCATAAAATTTATGCTTGATCATGCTTCGGACAGCCACGGTCAGGTGGCTTTTAAGCATACTCCAGTTCATTACGTTAAAATTTAGGTGATTTCTAAAAAGGATGGAAGGGTGGAACAATCGCAGGACGTTCCAGGTGAATAACAGTCTGGCCTTTTGAAGGCCTAATCGGTGTCGGTTATCTTCAAATTGTTCTTGCAGGTCTCCCAGAATACCTTCTCTCAAGTCTTCAGGGCAGAACCATTCCAGGAAGCGGATCGACCATTTGGGCGGAGTCATAGGTATCGAAATTGAAGTTTGGGTAACATTTTCCAGAGCTTTTGACGCTGTTCCTGTAAGTCTAGTAGCTGGCTTTTCCCTGTGTTGGTGATCTGGAAGTATCGCTTGCGCCTGCCGCCGCGTTTGGCCGTGGCTCCTCTCATTTCAGATTTCACGAGGCCTTTATCTTCGAGACGGTACAGCGTGATATGCACGGCGCTCAGGTTCACCTTACGTTCCAACTCTTTTTTGATGCTTTCAACAATAGCATTTCCATAGGCCTCTTCCCCTAATATCGCGACCATGGTGAGGACCAGTTCTTCAAATTCTCCGAGATAGCTTTTTTTCATTTGTATATAGATTGTAAAACAAATGTAGTGATTTTTATTAAACAATAAAAACCACCGTCTTTGACGGTGGTCATGTCAGTAGGCTTTGCCAGTCTAAGATTTGAAGAGCAAATGTGGATAAGTTATTGAAACAAAATGTGTTTTAGTAAACAACTTTTTGTATATTTAGTTAATGAAACGAGCCTACAAATACAGAATATATCCTAGCGCTGAGCAGGAATTGAAACTGGCCAAACATTTCGGTTGTGCTCGCTTCATTTACAATCATTTTTTGGAGCTTCGCAAAAACAGGTACAAGGAAAAGGGCCGGTCGATGAGTTGGTTTGACTGTAATCGGGAAGCAAAAACATTGAAACAACAGGATGATTACAGCTGGCTCAAAGAAGTGAACTCTCAGTCTTTAAACAGTAGCCTGAAAAAT
>JAUIKE010000079.1 GCA_030430845.1 Bacteroidia bacterium
TTACATTGCCCATAGTACTTTTCATCAAACCAATCATGACACCATTCGAATACATTTCCACTCATATCATAAAGCCCCAATTCATTAGGATCTTTTAAGCCCACCGGTTTGGATTCATCATGGCTGTTTCCACCATACCAGCCTACTTCCTCCAGTTTATCACTCCCCGCATATTTATACCCTCTGCTCAACTGCCCGCCTCTGGCGGCATATTCCCATTCGGCTTCAGTGGGTAAGCGGTACTGCCAGCCGGCCTTGGGTTTTGTTTTGTCGTTTATTTTTTGAATGAAATCTTGTGTATCCTGCCAGCTTATGCTTTCCACCGGCCTGGAATCGCCCCTGAAATAGGAAGGCTTGTTGCCTTCTCCCATTATAGCCTTCCATAAGGCCTGCGTGACCGGATATTGTCCGATGTAGAAGTCGGAAAGTTCCACTTCGTGGAGAGGTTGTTCTTGTTCGTAGGCATCTTCATCTTCACTGCCCATGAGGAAAGTGCCTCCCTGAACGAAGATCATTTCGTGATGTGGGAGTGGGTGGTCGTTGGATAATAAATCTTGGATGTTGGACATTTGTTATTTGATCATTTTTACCGCTATTCTGGACAGCAAGCTTCAGCTTGCCTGGAGGGCAAACTTAAGTTTGCCTGGACAGTAAATTTCGTTAGCAAAAATTAATAAGCAAGCTAAAGCTTGCTTTCCTGGCAAGCTGAAGCTTGCTGTCCTGTTAATTATTTTACGGACAAAATGAATTTTGTGCTACGAGAGCAACGCAATCAACACCCCAGCTGCCACAGCCGAGCCTATCACGCCCGAAATATTACTCGACATCGCATACTGCAAAATGTGATTCTTCGGATCGTGCTTCAAAGCGATCTCATTCGCCACACGAGAAGCCATCGGCACCGCGCTCAAGCCCGTAGCACCGATGAGCGGGTTGATCTTCTTTTTGGCAAAAAGATTGTAGACTTTTACCGCCATGATACCGCCGAAGATGGATATGGCGAATGCAATGAAGCCACCCACCACGATCATCAATGTTTCATACTCCAGGAAGGTCTCAGCTGTCATGGTAGCGCCGACGGTCAGGCCCAGGAAGATGGTGGCCGTATTCATGATGGTCTCGGAAGCAGCCTTGAAGAGGCGGTTAGTATCTGAGCCGATTTCCTTGATCAGGTTACCGAACAGGAGCATACCTACCAGAGGCGTTGCAGAAGGCACCAGTAAGGCCACAATGACGCCCAATACCAACGGGAAAATGATTTTGGCCGTCCGTAAGTCGTTTATTTTGGTTTTGGAAGGATGCAGTTTGTCTTGTTCGCGCATGTTGATCATCAGCTCATTTTTGCTGGTCGTGTACTTCACCACAAAGGGGATGATCACCGGCACCAATGCCATGTAGGAATAGGCTGCAATGGCAATCGGGCCTAATAATCGAGGTGCCAGGATGATGGAAGTATAAATAGCCGTCGGTCCGTCTGCTCCGCCGATGATGCCCAGAGCGCCCGCTTCTTTAATGGGAAACCCGGTGAGAACAGCAGCGATGAGGACCGTAAAGATCCCAATTTGGGCAGCTGCGCCGAAAAAGGCCAAACGGAGGTTCCGCAGCATGGGGCCGAAGTCGGTCATTGCTCCTACTCCCATAAAAATGAGCGGAGGTAGCAGCCCGGTTTTTATCAACGTATAATACAGCATATTCATGATCCCGTGCTCTTTGGCGATCAGCAGGATATTCATTTTATCGATCCCCTCCACCATTTCCGAAGAGACCACATTCATGTTACCTCCTGGAAAGTTGGCCAGCAGGATACCGAAGCCGATTGGTACCAGTAGCAAAGGCTCGAATCGCTTTTCGATCCCCAGGTATATTACGAACAGCGCCAGCAGGATCATCAGTATGGTCAGGGGAGAGTCGATCAGTTCTCCCAGGGCCGTCATATCGTATAGTTGTCTTAGTATTTCCACCGTCCTACTTCAGTTTTATGATGACATCGTCTTCCTCGACTTCGTCACCGTTATTGACTAAAATCTCGGCCACCGTACCACTTTTTTCAGCTACGATGGCATTCATTACTTTCATCGATTCGATGTAGGCAACCGTGTCCCCTTCTTTAACCTTATCTCCAATTTTAATACCTCTTTCGCCCGATTCGCGGGTCAGGTAGAAAGTTCCTTCCAGCGGAGATGCGATGGTTTCGTAATGCCCGTTAGAGGCGGATGGTTTGGAGGCCAGCTGAGCGGCTTCGCCCGGCTCGTTTTTCTGATTATCCGAATCCCAGCTGATCTTCACATTGAAGACTTCTCCGTCCAGTTCCACTTTTAGGACCTCCGGCTTGGCAGCAGGGGCGCCCGCCTGTGCAGTTTTTGCTGCTTTTTTCTCTTCCAGCGTTTTCAGGAACTTCTCTTTTGCTTTGCCGGATCGAAACTCTTCATACTGCTGAGGATGCATAGCATATTCGAACAACTCCTCCTCGTCGGGGCCATAGTCCCAGCCTTTTTCGTCCATTTTCTGACGGTACAGATCCAGCTCGTCCGGATAGAGATCCTGTGGATTGCCGGTAAAGAATTCCCGGTCCTGATCTTTAGCCATTTGGACGATTTCCGGATCGACCTCTCCTAGCAGTTGTCCGCTTTTACCCAGGATCATGCCCCAGGTGTTTTCATCGATCATGGAAAAACGTTCTTTGCCTTTTTCCATCTGGAGGACGTTCATAAGCGACACGTTTTTCACATACTGACTAAAAGGCGTCACTAATGGCGGGTAGCCTAATTTGGGCCAAACATATTCTACTTCTTTGAAAAGTTTGAGCAGCAGATCATCCTGAGTTAGGGTAGGTTTGTCACGCTTCGTCAACCATTTATTCAGGCTTTTCAGATTATTCTCCAGATCGGCCATCAGAGAGCCCATCATTCCCCCCGGAAGGCCTGGGCCAATCAGCAGGGAGTTCATAAATCGATTGCGTGGGTTGATAAAATAACCGAGAAAATCATCGATGAATTCCTGGGTGAGCGAGCGAGCTTCCATGTAGGCATCCATATTGATATCCGGAATAGAGAAGCCGGCATCCTTCAGCATGGCATGCACCGTCAACAAGTCCGGATGGCCGGTACCCCAGGACAAAGGTTCCATGCCTACATCAATGAAGTCAATTCCGTTGCGGGCTGCTTCCAAAGCCGAGACGATAGAAAAGCCCGGAGTGGAATGCCCGTGATAAGTCAGAATAATATCGGGATGGCGCTCGCGGATACCTTTTGTAATTCTGCCGATGGATACGGGCCGGCCGATGCCGGCCATATCTTTCAGGCAGATTTCCTCTGCTCCCAGTTCAATGAATTTATCCGCCAGGTCGACATAATAATCAACGGTATGCAGTGGCGAATGGGTGATACTCAAAGCCCCTTGAGGGATCATCCCTCCTTCTTTGGCATATTGGAAGGAAAGGGCCAGGTTTTGGGGGTTGTTTAAGCCATCAAAAGAACGAGCAATGTCGGTCCCTTGTATTTTTTTCAGTTTAAACATCAGCTTACGGACATCCTTCGGTACGGGACTCATCCGGATGCCATTCAGGCCTCTTTCCAGCATATGGGTCTGGATACCAGCTTTTCGGAAGGCCTGCGTCCAGGCTCGGACGGAATGGTTAGGATTTTCGCCGTAGAGCAGGTTGATCTGTTCGAATCCTCCGCCGTTCGTTTCGCATCTTTGGAAGCAACCCATTTCTACGATGGGTTCGGCGACGCGGACCAGCTGATCTTTCCGTGGCATATATTTCCCGGAAGACTGCCACATATCTCTATAGATTAAAGAAAACTTTATTTCACGAGCCATAGGGCTATTATTTAATTCTAAAAGTTAGATAAAGACTGTTAGATAGAAGGAGTAAAAAATGGGAACTGAAGCAAAAAGGATCAAGGCATCAATCGGAATCGACCGTTACAACCTGGGCCTGGCCGTCAGACCATTGCTGGATCGCTTTTTCGATCAGTTTTCGTTTGGCAGGATCGGTGGGGGCGCGGAGGGCAGCGGCTTTCACTTCAGCCTTGTTAAATACAAAATTGGACTTATTCAAAAACTGTAGTAAGAGTCTTCCTGAAAGAACGACCAGGGACAGGATCACAAATACGGTAAACATGCCTACCACAAGTACGACTAATGCTTCGTAAAGGGTACTATTCATAATTCGGTTGATTTAATTCGGGCAAAACATTTTGACGGCTTTTTCACCTTGCGGCTTCACCGTCCAATGATATTCTTCTGTTTTTTACGATTACCCGCAAATATAGTTTTGATTTTTTGTTGAACCTTATAAAAGTGGAGGAAAATCGGAGGTTTTTTCCTTAGACCTCAAAGGTCTAGAGACCTTTGAGGTTGAAAAACGCACTTTCCCACCTCCATTGCAGTCACCTACCCCCCTCTACTTCAATTACTTACCCAAATTCACCCAAAAAAAAGGGCCAAAACTCCTTAAAAAGTTTTGGCCCCACTGTCCATCCTTTTTTCTAAAAAACCTAAGCATCCAATACCGCCTTCACCCGCTCAGGAGTGAACGGCAAATGCGTCAGTGCCTTGCCGGTCAGTGCCAAAAAAGCATTGGCGATGGCACCAGCCACAATCGGCGTACTCGCTTCTCCCATCCCCTGCGGCGCTTCGTCAGAGGGCAATAGCGCTATTTCCAGGGTTTCGGGAATATCTGCCATGCGGAGCAAATTGTAGTCGTGGAAGTTCGATTGCCGGACTTCGCCGCTTTCAATCGTGAGTTGCTCACTCAGCACACTGCTCATGCCCATCAAAATACCGCCTTCCATCTGAGCTTTGGCATTGTCGGGCTGTACCATAATGCCTCCATCCACAGCCGACCAAAAATGATGGACCTTGATCTTTCCAGTATCTTTGTTGACAGAGATTTCGGCAATGCCGGTGCATAAAGCTCCACTGCGTTCTCCAAATGCAATACCTCTGGCTCTTCCTTCTGCTAGTGGCGAACCCCAATTAGCCATCTCAGCTGCTTTTTCCAGCGTACGCAAAGCCTTGGGATGATTGGCCATTAACTTGCGGCGCACCTCCAGAGGGTCCTGGCCCTGGTCCGCTGCAATCTGGTCGATGAAACCCTCAATGGCAAACTTATTCGGGCCGTGACCGACCGAGCGCCAGTGTTTCAGGCGGATCCCGTTTTTCACAATATTTAACTCAACCTCCTGATTTGGAATATCATAAAATTCATTGGCCGTTCCGCTGGCGAGCAGGTTGGATCCATCCCCTGTAATGCTGTGGGAGAAAGCGATGATGTTGCCATCCGCATCCGTGCCGGCTTGCATACGCTGAAAGGACATCGGCCGGTACATACCATAGCGAAGGTCATCTTCCCTCGTCCAGATCATTTTAACCGGCTTTTTTACAGCCTTGGATAACAAGGCGGCCTCGATGATGTAATCATGCATACTCCTCCGGCCAAATCCACCGCCCAGGAAACATAAATTAAACTTCACTTTTTCCGGCTCAATTCCGAGTGCATCCGCTACCGCTCCAGCTACAAAGCCCGGCCCCTGAGTACCGGCCCATATCTCGGCGCTGGTCTGATCTTCGCTAACAGCGGCAATCGCATTCAGCGGCTCCATCTGGGCATGATAAACATAGTCGTTCTTATAGTCAGCTGTGTAAGTTTTAGCAGCTCGGGCCATAGCCTGGCGAACATTGCCCAGCGACCTTAACTCCCTCGTTTCATCATGCTGCGTCAAAGTAGCATAACTATCTAAAGCTTCCTGACTGGAGTGTTTGGCTGCTGTTACATTAGTATTCCAATCGATGTCCAGTTGTTCCTTAAGCTTCAGGGCTTTTTCAAGGCTGTTCGCCACTACCCCAATCCCGTAATCCAGCGCTACCAGGTCAATAAGGCCGTCTTCGGCCCGCATAGCCGCTTCATTTCGTAAGCTGGGACTTGCTCCATGAACCTTTCCTCTTTCAATGACGCCATACACCATATCCGGCACTTGAATGTCCATTGAAAATTGGGCGCTCCCATTCGATTTTTCTACAACATCTACTCTGCCAATCGATTCATTCCAGATCAGGCGGAAGTCTTCCGGCTTCTTCATTTGTTCTTCCGAAATTTCGGAAATGGTTTCCGGGATATCCAGAATCGCAACGACATCGCCGTACGGCATCTTGCGGCCGCTGGCTTCATGAACGACCATACTAGGCTCCGTGCTCAATTCATCGATAGGAACTTCCCAAGCTTTGGCAACGGAATGCAAGAGGACATACCTCGTTTGCGCACCGGCCTGCCGCAGACTTTTAAAATACCCTCTGACGGTCCGGCTTCCTACATTCAACATAATTTTCCGGGCATTCGGCCCAAAGCCGGGCGAGCCGTATATTTCGGGATCGATCGGGGAGGTTTCTACCTGCACTTTTGACCAGTCGGCGTCCAGTTCTTCAGCCAAAATTATCGGAAGGGCGGTTCGGGAACCCTGGCCCATTTCCGAGGCAGGGCTCATAATGGTGATCTGGCCGTCTTCGCGTATGTTCACCCAGGCATTAAGTTCTTTGGCTACCAGGTCACGGGTATCTTCTCCATCTTCTGTACAGGATGTTAATTGTGGCACCAGGCCTACTACTGTTATTCCGATGGTAAAACCACCGGAAAGCTTTAGAAAACGACGCCTGGATAAGGAATTATCTATAGTGGATTGATCTTTCATAATTAAAGTTCTTTTGATGCACTTTCGATGGCTTTATAAATTCGCATGTAAGTTCCGCAGCGGCACAAATTGCCGTTCATATATTGAAGGATCTCCTCCCGGCCCGGCTTAGGATTTTTTTCCAACAAAGCTGCCGCCTGCATGATCTGCCCGGATTGGCAGTATCCACATTGCGGCACCTGATGTGCTGCCCAGGCTTTTTGTACTGGGTGATCTCCTTTTTCAGAAAGCCCTTCAATGGTCGTGATCTTTTGGCCCTTTGCCACTGTTTCGACGGCTAAGGTACAGGCACGCATCGGGCTACCCTCCACATGAATCGTGCAAGATCCGCACTGACCTACTCCGCAACTGTATTTGGTACCGGTGAGCCCCAGGTGCTCACGAAGCACCCAGAGTAAGGATGTCCCGGAATCCACATTGACTTCCCGGGTACTTGAATTTACTTTTAGGGAAAATACTGGCATGGTGAAATGAATTTGGTGTATTATGAAGATACGGAAAAGATGGGAATTACCTTTAAATATAGTTTATGTCGACGCCTGGGGCGCTGACATAAACTATATTTAAATTTGTCCAGGCCTTTACTTAGATCCATTTATTGCAGAACAATCCAGCTGGAAGCCAACACCTTCGAACCCTTCCCTTTTAGGTGGATCAGATACAAGCCTTGGGGCCTGTTTCCGATGGACCACTGTAGCCTATTTTGCCCCTCTGCCGGCTGTATGCTTTGAAGAACCCTGCCGTACACATCCAGGAGAAAAATCTCAGAGGCATCCGGAAAAGTCCATTCCAATTGGACCTGGTCTTGTACGGGGTTGGGGAAAACCTTTAGGGTGCTTTCTTTAAGCGGCTCCACTCCATTGATATGAACCGTACCTTTTATTTGGCTAATCACCGTATTGGTAAAAATAGGTGGGTTTCCGTCAAAATAGATCCCGGCCTGGTTTTGGATCATATCTCCAATGTTCAGCTCCTCCCTCGTTTTTATCGAAAAGTGAAAAAAGCCTTGACTGGCCTCCTCATCCGTTAAGCTATCCACCAGCATAATATTAGAAAAACGCACCTCTAGCAGGCCATTTTGATCAATTTGCAAGTCGAATTCATGACTGGCTTGGAGGGCCTGAAAACTTCCCCAGTCTAATTCCGGAGCCAGTGGATCCCGCAAAACGACCTGAAAAGCCGTGTCATTTCCGGTGTTTTGAAAGCGAATGGTGTAAAATAATGCCTCGCCCGGGTCGATCCGGTCAGCTTTGGCGCGGGCCGTCTGAACCAATTTATCGTTGGGGTCGTAACTGCAAAATAGAGGCGTAAAAATTTGAAAGGTATCAGCAGCGACCTCTCCCTCCGGCCCCATCACCTCTGCAATCGCCAGAGCCTGAAGCGTATCGCCGATAAAGGCGGTCGAAACGGGATTCAGATAGGCTCTTACCGAAACGGATTGAGAAACGGGTACATCATCCAGCAGCCAAACGGCCTCCTTCTCATCGCTCAAAAGTTCTCCGTTTTCTGCAAAACTGATACTTAAAGGAGGGGTAGTGAGCAGCCTCAGCTCCCCTGATAAAGGCAGGGTGCCCGCGTTTTTGAGCTGTAGGTCTATGTGTCCGCTTTCATTGCATCTGGCACGGGAAGGCAATCCCGAGATCTCAGCGGCTGCGATGGGTTCTATGGCTTCCAGGCCGAATAAAAGCGTGTCTGGCCGCTCGCCGGCTTCGGCCGGAAAAGTATAGCTATCGGCCGTGGTTGTTTGCCAAATGTCAGGATATTGTACCTCGGCTGTGTAGGTCCCATCCGAAAGGAAAAAGACCGCAGCGCCATCTTTATTGGAAAACCGTGTTTGCTCCCTGGGCTCCATAAGCACGGGAATATCCCGAAGCCAGCGCTCATTGGCTTCTTTTTCGCCATTCCCGTTTTGGTCATAAAATACCCGGGTGACAATACTGGGCGCACCGGTTTCATTGCGCCACCAACTGAACACCTCCCTTTCCTCATGGTACATGATCAAGTCAGGCCGGGCATCCCGGTCGATGGGGCCGGCCTGAAAAATAAACCCAGCCGGCGGATGCTGATAAACGGCCCTCGATTGGATCGTGCTGTCAAAAGGAGCGGGTATCCACAGCAGAGAGTCCTGCCGCCCCTTCAACTCCGTGGTGGCCAGTATATCTTTTCGTCCATCGTGATTGATATCCAGGGCCATTACCCGGTTGACCTCCGCCTCAGTGCGAAGAAATAAAAAGGCCCACTCATTAAAGTCCGAACTGTCTTTTTCCGTATTCAAATGATATAAAATATTGCCGGTCCCGTCAAAAGAAACGGCATCCGGATAGTCATCATCATTCACATCCAGGAGCGCCATGTCCCGCCAGGCCCAAAAGCCCCGCACGAATTTCAGGAGTTCCAAGGCCTGAAACTGCCCGGCTTCCCAGCGGCTCAACTGCAGGCGCTCATCGCCGGATAAGGTCATCACGAGGTCCTCATCTCCGTCTTTGTCCCAGTCGACCATATCAACATCGGTCGGCGGTTCGGGCAGACTCAGGAATTGACGCTCCCCAAAATTCCCTTGCCCATCCTCATTGAAGTAATAAAAAATACCCCTCCACAAAGCATTGGCCGTTACCAGGTCCAGGTCCTCATCTCCATCCAGATCTACGGCCCGTACATAATCGGCCCCGACTAATTCGCGATCTACCAATTTAGCCGTGTAATTACCCGTACCATCGTTTTTATACAGCCAAAACCCTCCGTCTGAAAAGCCGCTGCTTTTTACATACAAAAAGTCCTGATCACCATCCTGATCGATGTCCATAGGAAGGGCTCGTTCTGCCTGCGACAGACCTGTTTCTATTACTTTGACCCGGTCAAACGGCTGATTGTTTGATACAATTGCGATAAAACCCTGCCGGGGGCTGGTAACGAGGAGGTCAGCATCGCCGTCCAGGTCCATGTCCCCAAGCGCCATATTCCAGCGAAACATATTGATGGGAATGGGTTGAATGGCCTCCCACTCATCAGCTTGTGGTGAAAAAAGAGCATAGTAGCATCCGGCTTCGCTGCCCTGCAATACATCCGTTTTTCCATCCCCGTTAAAGTCTTCTAAGGCGTAAAACTCAGACTTTTCGGGTTTTTGTAATAAAGTGTCCAAGGCCGGAAAGACTCCGTTTTGTTGTTTGAAAACAAAAAGACCGTTTTGGAAGGAAAAATCATGGGTGCCGATGACGATGTCCTTTTCTCCGTTTTCGTCCAGGTCGAGGGTGCGGAGATAGTTAACAGAAAAAAATCCGGGTTCCAGTAAGGTGTCCTGCTGCCAGGCGGCCGCTTCTTTTTCTTTATAAAACCGACTTAACTGAAAACTGAATCGATCATGTCGATGAAACAGGAAGAGTTCCGGGAATCCGTCTTCGTCCAGATCGTCCACGCTTATGAAACGAGGTTCTGCAATGGCCGGTAGCAGCACCTCGGAGCTTGTGAAGCTTTGTGTAGCCGGATCAAACAAAAACACTTCCACATCATTTTCATCTTCGCTCGTAGCGATAAAAAGATCGGGATAGGCATCTTCATTCCAGGGGTAGGCTGCAAAAACCTGGTTCCGCTGGGCCTGATCGTTCTCAGCAATCGGAACAGGTTCGGCGAAATGGCCCTGCCCATCGTTGGCGACGTAAAAAGAAGTACCACCGTTGACGAAGGCATGAAAAACCAGATCCGGCGCTCCATTCCGATTAAAGTCCTCAATCAGGTAATTTTCTTTCATATCAAAGCCCAGGGAGTACCCGGGCCGCCTCGAAAACTGCCCGGTACCGGCCTGATTCTCAAACCAAACAATTTCGGACGGATCGGCCAGGAGGCACATAATATCTATATCTCCATCCGCATCTACATCGGTCAATTCCAGCGCTTTGATATAAGGAAGTTCATCGGCGATTAATATAGGCAGGCTAAAAAGACCCGGTTCAGTTAGTTTAAACTGACCGACAATCTTCCGGTTATTTTCATTGGTAAAGGCTACCACATCGCTTAATCCGTCGCCATTGAGATCGGCCGTTTTAAAGCCCTTTATTTTTTCCAGCTCATAGCCCAGTTCCTGTTGTAGCGAAAACTGAGCCAGGCAGTGAATGGACGAAAAAAGTGCTGCAAGAAGTATTTGGGTGGTTTTGTTCATGGTTTTGAGTTCAGAGTTCGGGGGTTTTGGGATATCATTTTATTGTATGATTTATAGTTCATCCCTCCGGGATGGTTCAGTCCGGCTTTCTTGATAAACAGGTAATTTGTAATACTGTTTCAATTCTACTGAGCTGCGATTTACCCTCTTACACTTTTTCACAGTTCCCCCTTTACTCTTCCCTGGCAATCAAGGTCCAGGAATCATTATCCGTCATTTTTTCCAGGCGGGCGTAGAGTTTGAAGAAGCGGAAACTTACGGCTACCAGGTCTTTTAATTCCAGCAAAATATTAAAAAAGAGGAAACTGTTGATAGCATTGAAAGATTCTTGTTTAATACCGATCACTTGTTTGGATAAGAGGCTTTCGATTTGCTTGAGCAACATCTTTTTTTCATCTTTCAATTGACTCTTGACCTTGTAGTCATTATTTTCAAGGGCATGCGCAATGTTCCTGAAATATTGGTCGAGCAAGGCAATCAGCCCCCTGAGCTTTAGGGCCTGTTGAGTTTGGAGTGGACTATGCAAATTGTTTAGATGTTCGGTGCAAGAGTCGGCAATAAAGCGAGTGGATTGTAAAAAATCCTGCTCCAGGTCGTAGACCAATAAGTAGGTACGACTGGCTTCGGTTTCCTGCTCTTTAATCCGTTTAATCTGGCTGTAAAAAGCGTATTTGAACTCCATATTTTCTCCTTGAAGCTCTGCAAGCAAGGTTTTCGCTTCACGTACCATGCCTCGATCCTCAGAAATTAATCCATTAAGTAATCGATCAATAATCTGGTTGACCATGTTAACGGACTTAGCTGTATTGGTAGAGGTATTTTCAATGACTTGCCTGGCCTCTAGTTTTTGTGCAGCCTGATGGAGGGCCTCCCGTTTCGCCTTGTTTTTTTCTCTTCTTCGGTGCAGCCCGAAACTCCTGACGATCATCAAAACCCCTAGTAATACCAGCCCTATAATGGCATAGATCTGGAAATGATAGATCAGCATGGCGAAGGTTGCCGAAACCGTAAAGGCGATAAATGCTGTAGCAAACCACCCCCCGATCACATTCACCACTCCTGCTACTCGGTATACGGCGCTATCTCTTCCCCAGGCGCGGTCAGACAAGGACGTCCCCATGGCCACCATAAAGGAAACATAAGTGGTAGATAACGGAAGTTTATAAGAAGTAGCCAGGGCAATTAAGGCGCTGGCAACGGTAAGATTCACCGATGCTCTGACCAGGTCAAAAGCAGCCGGATAAGCCTCATATTCCTTATCCGATGATTTTGGTTTATTGTTGGCTTCAAATTGTGCGTCTGCTTTTTCTAACCAGTTATGGGGGATAATCTTGCCTGCTGATTTATTCAGCTGATAAACGAGCCGTACAATGCTTCTCGACAGCCAGTTGGGAGAAAAACGCTCCAGACCTTCATGCTGACGACCCAGATTCACTTCCGTTTCGGTAACTGAACGGGCCTTGCGCGAAAACCATAAAGTAACGATCATAATCAGGCCGGCCCCGACCAGCAGATATGTTTTCGTCGGATAAGCCGTACCAAGAATGCGCATACTGAATTCATGTGGGTCTTGTCCGGAGGCTGACCAGGCATTGTACGACTCAAAGCCGGCCACCGGCACCCCAATAAAATTTACCAAATCATTCCCGGCAAATGCCATAGCCAGGGAGAACGTACCGAACAAAACCACCAGACGAAGGATATTTATCTCAAAAAACCGGTGGATCAGGAACATAATAAAGGTGGCAACAACAAAGGTAAGCCCTATCAGCCGCCAGGTGTTATTGTAGGTCCAGTCAACCAAAGCATCCGGAATAAAAGAAGCGCCTTTCATGCCTTTGATCAATAGGAAATAGATCATGGCTGACATGGCCATACCTGACCAAAGCGTACCGACCCACTTTAACTTACGCTCATAGTTGAAGCTCAACAACAGCCTGGTAAAATACTGCACTAAAGCACCAATCAAGAATGCTATTCCAACCGATAAGAAGATGCCGAGTATGATGGCCAGCGCACTGGAAGAATTGATATATTCCCCAAGCGGGATATCACTCTGCCCGCCCATATTTTTAATCAGGGCAATCATAAAAGCTGCTCCCAATAACTCAAAAACTATGGAAACCGTGGTGGAGGTAGGCAGGCCAAAAGTATTGAACAGATCCAGTAAAATGATGTCTGTTAGCATCACCGCCAGAAAAAGGGCCATGATGTCATAAAAAACATAGTATTCCGGGTTGAAGACCCCTTTCCTGGCCACTTCCATCATACCGCTGGAAAAAGAAGCCCCCATAAAGATCCCGATGCTAGCCACGATCATGATCGTCCGGCGAGAGGCTGCCCTTGATCCAATGGCAGAGTTCAGAAAATTTACCGCATCATTGCTCACTCCTACTACTAAATCAGAAATTGCCAGACCAAATAAAAGGACAACAATAAACAAATATAATTCAGGCATCAGATACGTTTTTCTTCGAACAGAAGTTAGGGAAGAACCCTTGGAAGATCTTTAACAAATGTCATCTCTAGCAAAGACTTAATTATTTTTTAAACTTTGATTTACAATTAGATAACTCAAAGAAGGTTCCGTGTTAAACAACTAAAATTAGTTATTTAATCCTGAACGCCTTTTGTCGGTTAGGCTTATATAAAACGATCTATGGGCTCGTGTAAAAAGTTTTAGTATTTTGAGGGAGATCACTAACAATAACATTCATGAAGGCTCTGCTCCGAAGAATCATCGCCCCTTTTCTAAAAGTCAAAACCTTTCTCCAACCTTACCTAAAGCGATTTTCCCGCTGGCTCAGGCATTTCGAGCCCGAAAAACATACCCGAACGGGCAGTGTCAGAGGGCTCCTTTTTATGCTTCTGTTCATGGCAGGCTACACAGGCTGGCATCGGTTAAAGTGGGGGTATGGCAGGGTATTGGATCTGACCATAGCCATTGTATTTTCGGTCGTTGTTGCCCTCATAGCCTCTTTGTTGATCTATCTTTTTATTGGCTTGATAAAAAAAGTGCACCGTCGGTTTATCAGCATTATTGTAGGCTTGATCATTTCGATGATCGTCACTACTGGCATAGATTCCGGCCCCTTTTTGATGATCCCGCTAGGTTTTTTGTTATGTGGAGCTTTTGTAGGAGGAGCTCTTTCTGTAATGCTGCATGCTGATTTTCACCAAACCACCTGGCTAAAAAAAACAATGATCAGCTTGTTATTGGTCTTGTCGGTAGGAGCCGTCGGCTCCTTCATATTCTGGTTTCAGCAGCGAGGTGATCAGGAAAAAGTAATGAAGATCGACCTGAGTGAAATGCCGGAATTTCCATCCCTTGAGCTCCCTGATCCTTCGGCCGTCGGCTCTTTCCCCGTTAAAACGCTGACTTATGGGCATGGGGATGACCGCCGGTCCGAGTTTGGGGAAAATGCGGATTTGATCACCCCAACCGTCAACGGAAGACCTTTCATTGGAAAGCTGAAAGGCTGGAAGGGGAAATTGAGGAATCGTTTCTGGGGATTTGACCGTTCAGAACTTCCCCTGAACGGCCGGGTCTGGTATCCGGAAGGAGAAGGGCCCTTTCCACTGGTTCTGATCGTACACGGGAATCATTCGATGCGAGAATTCTCCGATCCTGGATATGCCTACCTCGGAGAATTCCTGGCTAGCAAGGGTTATATAATGGTGTCCGTAGACCAAAATTTCATCAATGGGGACTGGACGAAAAACTACGGCAAAGAAAATGATGCCAGAGGTTGGTTGTTGCTCGAACACCTCAAAATATGGGAAGACTGGAATCAACAGACCAATAAGCCTTTTTTCCAAAAAGTGGATATGGATAATATTTCCCTGATGGGGCATTCCAGGGGCGGTGAAGCGGTGTGTGTGGCCGCCGCTTTTAATGATTTGGATTATTACCCCGATGATGCAAGGGTGGAATTCGATTACCATTTCAATATTCGGTCCATTGTCTCCATTGCGCAGGTCGATGGCCAATATTTGCCCACCTTCCAACCTACTCCCTTGAAAGATATCAACTTTTTGCTCCTGCACGGTTCGCATGACGCAGATGTGAGCAGTTTTTCGGGCGACAAGCAGTACAAGCGAATTGCTTTTACGAATGATGAGTACTACTTCAAAACCTCTTTATACATTTACAGGGCCAATCACGGCCAGTTCAACACCATCTGGGGAGATACGGATTCCGGCCCTCCTTACGGGAATTTATTAAACCGGGCTGAGCTAATATCCGGAGAAGATCAAAGGACAATAGGTCGTGTGTACATCGGGGCCTTTCTGGATCTTACCTTAAAAGGCCAAAAAGAATACCTTCCTGTTTTTAAAGACTACCGCTATGCCAAAAACTGGTTGCCGGACACCTACTATATCAATCGATTTGCCGATTCCCAAACGAACTACCTGTGCGATTTTGAGGAAGACATAGACCTAGAAACCATCGGCATGAAGGGAGGAAAAGCAACAGCCGCCAACTTCGCCAATTGGAAGGAAAAGGACATCGCCAACAGAAGCGGCAAGTCCCGGCGTCTGAATCAGGCGCTTTATTTCGGCTGGGAATACAAACTGCCCGAAAAAGATTCCAGCATTCAGGACAGCCTGATCCAGGAAATACCTAAGGACAGCCTGTACATTCAGGATACGGCTTATTATCAGCTGGAATTGCCTGTTGACTGGTCGGACCAGCTAAACCTGGACTCTTTCGACCTCCTGACCTTTGCGGTGGCTAAAGTGGACGCCAAGCCCAGCCAGCCGATCCGCCTCGATAAAACGGATAAAGAGCTTGAAGAGAACGAAAAGGAGAAAAAGGACAAGAAGGAGGACGAAGCGAAAAAAGGTAAAGGGGAGAAAGACGAAGAACGAGGAGCGAATGCGGATAGTAAAGATCAGGAGAAGAAGAAAGGAAAGAAAGGGAAAAAAAACATCAAGCCCTTATCTTTTTCCATCATTCTTGAGGACAGGTCGGGGGAGGTCGTGCGCCTGAGTTTGGCTGATTATTCGGCGGTAATGCCGCCGTTCAAGGCCAAATTCACGCGGGTGAAGCCCTTTGAGAAGCGGTACAGCAAATCCAGTGAGCCAATTTTGCAGACCTTTTCTATTCCATTGGCAGATATACAAAAAGATCATCCAGGCTTTGACATGCGACAAGTCAGAACTATCCGCTTTCAGTTTGATCAGGCGAAGTCTGGAGTGATCTATTTGGATGAAATTGGATTCAGGAGAGCTAGTTTTTAAACTTAGGCGCTCTTTTTTCCATCTGGGCCTGAAAGGCCTCTAAAATGTCGTTGGAAAAGAGCATACCGGCATTCCAGTTAGCCACATGATGGAGACCTTCGCCCACTGTGTGATCCCGGCTGTGCAGCAGGTGCTGTTTAATTACTCTGACCACAAGCGGCGATTTTTGGGCGATCATTTCCGCAATTTTTTTCACTTCATCGTAAAGCTTCTCTGGGGTATCAAAAACAGCGTTGACCAGTCCACAACCTAAGGCTTCCTTAGCAGAAAGGTTTCGAGCGGTGTAGGCCATTTCGGCAACCAGTCCAGGAGAAATCAGCTTTGGCAAGCGTTGCAAGACGCCCAGGTCCGCCACCAATCCGAGATCAATCTCTTTTATGGAGAAAAAGGCATCTTCACTGCAATACCGCATATCACAAGCGGCGGCAATATCAAGTCCACCTCCGAGGCAGGCCTTTTGGATAGCTGCTAAAACAGGTTTGCGACAATTTTCAATGGCATTTACACAGGATTGGAGCCAAACAATCATTTCTTTAAGGGCCTCTCTCTTTCGGGCTTCACAATCCATTTGATTGAGTTGTTGAAAACTCATGAGCAATTCCAGGTCGATACCCGAACAGAAATGTTTTCCCTGTCCTGCCAGGATAATGACACGTACCTCCGGATCTTTGTCCAGTGCCTCAAAGGCCATTTTCATTTCCTCCCAGGCAGCCTTATTGAGCGCATTAGCCTTATCCGGCCGGTTAAACAGAACGCTTGCGATGTGTTTATCTACTGATACGAGAAGGTGATGATATTTCATAAAATGCAATTATTTCACGGTCATGATCTCAATGCCGGTCCATTCTTCTCCGGGCATTTCGATGGCAAAATTAAGTGCTTTATTCAGAAAATGCTGAGCAGTTTTATCTCCAGGGTTTTCATGGAGGATTTGCTCTAATAGTTTGGAGGCTTCCCCAAAAGATTTTCCAAAATACAACTCGAGGGCTTTATTAAAATTATCTAACTCTTTGATCTTACCCGCTTTAATTTCTGGCGGATCCCCGTCAAAGCATTCATACAGATCGATCGGCACTTTTTTTCCACGCAAAAGTACTTTTCCGAGTTTCCGGAAATGGAATTTCTCCTGGTGCAGATCCATCAGTGCCAGGGTATCCGCACTCAAGAGGATATTGGTGCCGTAAAACTTATTCAGGTTTTCTATTCGGGAAGCGGTATTGACCGAATCGGCAATGGTAGCGGCATCCATTCGTTTAGCATCTCCGATAATGCCCATAATCAGGGGGCCTGAGTGCAGGCCGATGCCTACCTGTATGGGCCGTCTTTTTTTACTGATGCGGTCCTGATTGTATTCCAGGATCAAGCGCTGGATCTCAATAGAAGCTATTAAAGCTTGCTGCGATTGATCGGAAAATATGGCCATGATGCCATCTCCGAGGTATTGGTTGATAAAACCGTTATGTTGCGAAATGATGGGGCCGAGCCGGCGATTGAGAGAGGATACGAATTTGAAATTCTCCTCCGGGCTCATACTTTCCGAGATCTGGGTATAGCCTCGGATGTCGGAAAAGAAGATGGTCACTTTACGTTGAACCTGGTCCCCTAATTTCACCTCTGTGATGTTCTCTCTACCCAGGTTTTTCAAAAAGTCATTCGGCACAAAGCGGCTGGTGGCTTTATTGAGCTGCAGCAGGTTGAGTTGCGTCTTGACCCTGGCCAGAAACTCATCCCGGGAAAAGGGCTTCACGAGATAATCATTCGCGCCGGTATTGAGGCTTTCGACCAGGTCCTTTACCTGGTTTTTAGCAGTCACCATAATAACCGGCAATTCAGATTGCAGATATTTTTCTCTGATTTTTCGACAAACCTCATAACCTGACACCTTGGGCATCATAATATCCAGCAACACCAGATCATATTTCCGGCCTGATGCGATGGCATCTATTGCTTCTTCTCCATTGGTAGCCATAGAAATGTCGTAGAGCTCGGGCGACAAATGGCTGCTCAATACATGAAGGTTAATAGGCTCATCATCTACCAGCAAAACATGTATCTTGTCCGATCCATTCGGGATCAGAGCTGTCGGCACCGCTACCGGGCTCATGTTGTTTTCCAAAGAAGCGTGTAGAACATTCAGTGTACCTTCTGTCTTCTGAGGCATCATCTCGGGTGCCAATTCTTCTTTAAACAAAGGAAGGGTAAATGAAAAACGGGAACCTTCTCCAAGTTTGGACTCGACCCAAATCTTACCTCCATGCAATTCTACGAGCTGTCGGGCAATAGAAAGCCCCAGGCCGGTACCCTGAAAGGCCCTGGTAGTAGTAGCATCACTTTGGTGAAAGGACTCGAATATTTTTTCGATGTCTTCCTCAGGTATACCCGGCCCTGTATCCGCCACACTAAATTCGAGCATATCGCCTGTGGTTTGGGCCGAAACTTTAACCCAACCGTCTTCAGTAAATTTGATAGCATTCCCGATCAGGTTCTGCAGGATTTGGTGAATTCGGTTTTCGTCCCCCCAGACTGCCGGTATATTTTTCGAAATCAGGTTTTGCAGTTGGATCTTCTTCGCGCCAATCATAGGCTTATTGATCTCCATCACCAGATTGGTGAGAGCGTACAAATCAACCGGGCGGCGTTTCAATCGGATATCCGCATTTTTTAGTCTTGAAAAATCGAGGATATCGTTGACGAGATTGCTCAACCTTTTCCCCGAAGAAATAATAATGGATAGATTATTCTTCGCCTGCTCGGGCGGCAGGTCTGCCAGGCCTTCACGAAGAGATTCCGCCATACCGATGATGCCGTTGAGAGGTGTACGCAACTCATGAGAGGTATTGGCAAGGAACTGGTCTTTTAGTCGGTCGATCTCCAGAAGTTTTTCCATCTGTTCGTGTTCCAGATCGGCCTTTTCCTTATGACGGAGGTAGCGATAACGCTGCCAGACCATAAACAGTAAGAAGAGAAATCCTGCCACCAGGGCGATCATCATATTGCGGAAATTCCGGTTTTTGCGCAATTTCAATTCATCGCGGGCTGTCTTCATCTCGAGTAAAGCCGCTTCTTTGGCCAATTCCGCTTTTTCTTTCATGACCTCGGCCAGGGCGGCCATCTTTTCCATTTTTTCTTCTTCGGAGGCTTCTAAGGCCTGTCGCAATTCTTCTCTTACTTCTTTTTCGATTATCAGAACCGAATCGATAGAATTTAAGCGCTCACCGAGGTCGATCAATTCATCAGAAGTACCGGATTTTTTCAAAGCGGCTTCTGTCTCCCTTCTCCGTTTGAGTAGCTGATGATGGCGGTCCATAAATTCCTGTGCCTTTCTATCCTGGCCTCTCAAGGCATAAATAGTTGACAACAAGGAATAAGATTCTAGAATAGCATCCTGATCCTGTAAAAAAATGGCGCTCTCCATCGCTGCTTCAGCGTAGCGGATGGCTTGCCGGGTTTTCTTTTCATCCCGTTTGAGAATACTAAGCCGAAGGCTACTACTCAGCAAGCCTTCGTGATAATTAAGCTCTTCGCTAATTTCAAAAGCCTCTTCACTATATTCAATAGCTAGCTCAGGATCAGAAAACTTAATTTCTTCACTCACCGCATTCAGCTCATCTACCCTGGCCTTCCCCTGAAGTCCCTCCATGGCATCATGCTGTGCAAAGGAGGCAAAAGAAAGGATACCCAGGCCAAGCACCAAAACAATCATCCGTCGCATGGATCACATTTTTAAGTGTTCATGTAATTTTTTTTTAAGGAAGAGGAAATCTATAGAATATGAAACTGGTAATGGAGATACCCTTTTTCAGTTCCTTTGCAGGACTGATAAGCGAGTATGTCCAATCATATACCTAATTGTGAAAAACCACCGTCAATGTTCAGGTTAACTCCATTGATATAATGGGCTGCCGGCATAGCTAGAAAAGCGATGGTCCGGCCGACATCTTCCGGTTCGCCGATCCGATTGAGGGGGGTTCGCTCCAGCACTTTAGCATATTTTTCCGGATCATTAACCACTCGGGCCACCCTTGGCGTGCGAATGTACCAAGGATGCACAGCATTCACCCGAATGCAGTCGCGCCCCCAGGTCACGGCCAAATAACTCGTCATTTGAGCCATGGCTGCTTTAGACATCGAATATATAGCGGTCGTATTTTGCACCACTACTTGACTGGCAATGCTGCCTACATTAATGATACTGGCATTGGGACTTTCTTTTAACCATGGATAGCACAGCTGTGACAATTCGAAAGCAGCAGAGGCATTTACATCAAATACTTCGTTCATCTCTTCTACACTTACCTCCAGCGTTGGTTTGCGTACGTTCGTGCCTACATTATTAACCAGTACATCCAAGGCGTCCCAGTTTTCTTTTACCCAGGCAATAATGCGATGGCGATCTTCCTGAGATCCGATATCTGCTGAAATGCCATGGGCTTTCCATCCCTTATCCCGGTGCTTCTTTACCTGTTTTTCAATTACCGCTTCATCTCTGGCCACGATCAGTACTTCTGCGCCCAATTGAAGGAATTCTTCAGCAGCTGCTTTTCCAATTCCTACAGTAGAGCCGGTGATAATGGCTTTATAATCTTTCAAGTTCCAGTGCGTCATAAATTCTTACTTTATAGTTGTAAAGGGCGCAAAGCGCCCTTTACAACTATATGATTTTAATTTCTATAATCAAGTGGAGGTTCTCTATCTCCTAACAAGGGTATGTATTCAAAGTTGTCGCCACGGCGTTCGTTGAGTTCTTTTTTTGCCTTTTCGGCCAGGCTGGGATCTTTAAAAATATCGATAGCCGTTAAGGTAAGTGTTTTGGCAGCGATCATCATACCCTTATGGCCGATGGAAGTTCCGCCGGCAGCCACGGCTTGCCAGCTGTGGCCAGGCGTTCCGGGCACCCAGGTAGCGGTTCTGAGCCCTGCAGTGGGGGCTACCCAGCTGACATCCCCTACATCGGTGGACCCTCCACTTCCGCGAAGTTGCACTTTGAAGGGTTGTATTTCATTGGCGCTGGATACAGGCTTCGGGTCAGAAAGGGTGGCATGAATTTTTTCGGCAAAAGCTGTTTCCTCTTCATTGTAAACGAAACCACCTACTTTTTTCAGGTTGTCGTACATTTTTTCTGCAAGCGTAACATTTGGTAGCAAATTATAAATGCCATGTATCACCTCATATTCCATGGTAGTACCTGTCCCGATCGCAGCTCCTTCAGCGGCTTTTACGACCCGTTCAAACAAGGCGCCGGATACGGCTGCTTCCGGATGGCGTACGTAATAATAAACCTCTGCATAGGCCGGCACTACATTGGGAGCCTCTCCCCCTCTGGTGATCACATAATGAATACGAGATTCCATCGGAATATGCTCCCGCATCATGTTGACCATCATATTCATGGCCTCTACCCCATCGAGGGCAGAACGTCCCTGATCCGGAGCGGAAGAGGCATGAGAGGCTTTTCCATAAAATCTAAACTTCCCTGATTTATTAGCCAGCGATGAAGAAGCATTCGCTGAATTGGCATTACCGGGATGCCAATGCAAAACTGCATCCACATCGTCCATCAAACCTTCCCGAACCATGTATACTTTTCCGGCTCCTCCTTCCTCGGCAGGCGTTCCGTATACGCGGATGGTGCCGCTGCTCCCTGATTCATCCAGCCAGTCTTTTATGGCAATGGCTGCGGCTGAAGAAGCAGTGCCAAATAAATGATGGCCACAAGCATGTCCAGCATTGACCTCTTCGCGTTCCTGACGCATCGGCACTGCATCCTGAGATACACCTGGCAGTGCATCAAATTCAGCTAAAATCCCGATCACAGGCTGCCCGCTCCCATAAGAGGCGACAAAGGCTGTTGGAATTCCTGCCACTCCTTTTTCAACGGAGAAACCAGCTTTTTTCAATTGTGCCTGCAAAAGTTCGGTTGACCTATTCTCCTGGTATCCAACTTCGGCAAAGCCCCAGATCTGATGGGCCACTTCGGCATAATGATCCATTTCCATTTCCAGGGATCGTTTCAGGATCTTGTTCACTTTTTTATCGTCTGTTTGAGCTATGCAGATAATGACGCCTAAAAACAGTAGAGATATCGTTAATGATAATTGCTTCATAGTTTATTCGTTACTCGTTAGTGATTCCAATATGACGCCTCGCTGAGGCTTATGAGTTATACAACTTATCAAGTCCGGCTTTTACTCCCCTTTTTTCTTTCTAAGTTTTTCTATCCTTGTTTTGATCAGGGGTTCGGCATCGCTATCCGGAAAGCGTTTTAGGATCCCTTCTAGGTCTTTCCTGGAAGCATCTTTCAACCGACTAATCTCCCGAATTGCCAAAAGGTTGGCCAATCGCTTCTTAGCGTCCTCTATATGCTGTCCCTCCGGATAGGTCTTGATGTAGGTCCGCAGGTCTTCTTCCTTATTTTCTTTGAGGATTTGTTGCCAAAGTCCTTCTTCCTGATCTGCGGTTCTTTCTCGTATACTGACCCGATCGATGGTGTTGATCTGTTTTTTTACTTCTTCGGTGTAAGTTCCGTTGGGGAAGGTTTCGATATAGTTTTGCAATCTGCTGCGGTTAGGATCTAATTGCAGAGATTCAAATCTTTCTTTTTCAATTTCTTTTATTTCCAGTCGGACGCTGGGCAGGTATTTTCCTTTTGGATACTTTTCAATATAATCTCTGAGTGTCCCTAGTTCCGGGTCCAATTTAGCTCTTCTGAAATAGGCCTCTTCCAGGTGTCGGCTTCCTTCATATTTTTGAATATAGCTGTTGTACGCCTGTTTATTATCAGATACATACCTAACTCCCAGCCAGGATACTTCAGAAGGAGCAATCGCATAAGCTGCTCCTGTAAATGCCGCCAATACGACCAGGGTCATGGACATTCTTTTCAGGAGCACAAATTTTGGTTGATTATTGGGCGCCTGTTCTTCCTGTAGACCACCAGAGGTTTTCTTTTCGCCTTGGCTGATATCCACCAGATCCGACAGATCTTTCATCGAGTCCGTTCCTTGATGAGGAGCCTTTGTTTCTTTTTTTTCAACAGATGAAATATCCGGCATCTGTGGCAAGGCAGCCGTTTCTCCAAAGGTCAGTTTGTAGCCTGCGTCCGTAAAATGATCTGTTGCGTGAGCAGGAGCCTCTGTAACAATTTCGATGCTCTCCTCCAATACAATTTCCCGCTTTCTTTCTTTGCCGTGCATTAATTCAATGACTGCTACTTTTAGCAATAGAGGAAATCTGCCTTCTTTTATGGGCGTTACAAAAAACACCCATTCTGTATAATCATCTTCTTCAACGAATTGCTCTGTAGAACTAATGGCATTAATTTTAAAAGGATGTTCATCAGAAGGGTCGATCAATTCGACCTGCATGATATCTGATATTCGGATGGGTTTCAGCACCACCTCTTCGTCCAGGTCAATGTTCTTAATGATAGACTCTTCATCCAGGGCGATCCGCACGATGCATTTAGTTTCATCATTCAGTTGCATTTGATCGGGGATCCGATGCAAAATGCTGCCTTTTTTAACCTTTTTCCCTTTTACTAGATCCTCCTGAATTTCCGGGTTTTCAAAATCCGCTTCTGATAATTGATCGATGAGCTCCATCAAATCCTCTCTGATCCGGGCATAGGTGATCTGGAGGTCTTCGTTACTGATCAGGTTGCGCAATCGTTGCCGGTTGGCCTCATTCTGGCGACTCTCGATCAGCAACACATCTTCAAATCGTTCGCTTTGCTCCGGCAGAACTTCTTTCAATGCAGCAATGCTTGCAGCGATGCCTTCGGCTGCAATCATTTTTTTTAGCTTTATTTTAAGTTCGTCCAGTTGCATGTTAGATTTAAGATGATCTTATCCAATCAATCGTTGTTGGTTGATAAAGTCCAGAAAAGTCTTTTTATAGAGCCCACCGATGGGTATTTGCTGTTCTCCAATGAAGAGGTCATTTTTTCCAATGCTGTCAACTTTATTGGCCGAAATGATGTAGGACTTATGGACTCTGAAAAAAGGAGGGGTCGGTAATACTTCCTCTATCTTTTTCAGGTTTTGCAGGGTCATTATTTTCTGTGCAGGGGTATATATTCGTGAATAGTCCTTCATCCCTTCAATATAAAGGATATCATCCAATTTGATCTTTTGCAGGCGATATTCGGATCGGACCAAGATGTATGAATCTTTATCGATCCCCGTTATTGAGGGTGCCTCAGGAGACTTGGTGGTTTCTTTTTCAGTATTATCCTTAATAATATTGTAGACTTTCTCGACGGCCATCAGGAAACGTTTAAAGCTAATAGGCTTCAGCAGGTAGTCCGTCACGTCCAGTTCATAGCCTTTAATGGCGTACTGATCATAGGCAGTCGTAAAGATGATTTTTGGCCGTTGGGTGAGTACTTCCAGTAATTGTATACCAGTCAGTTCATCCATCTGGATATCTAAAAACATGAGGTCCACCTCGTTTTGCCGCAGAAAATTCATAGCATCGAAACCATTATCGAAAGTCCCTAAAAGGTCCAGATAAGGAACTTTTTCAATAAAAGCAGACATTTTCCCCAATGCCAAAGGTTCATCATCAACGGCGATACACTTGATTTTCATACGCATTCTTTTTAAAACTACAGTGGATGGAATAAAGAAAAAGGCCGGCCTTCAAAAGCAAGCATACTTATACTATTCCGGGTCTTCGTTATTTTCAGGGTCATCTTCAGAACGGATCAGTCTTTGCTGTTTTTCGTCCCAGCGATAAGATTTAAAATGTACGCCTCCCAAGAAGTAGTCATGCCTGGCCCATTTCACAAAATCTTCTTTCCCGCTCAAGACTTTTTCGCCTAATTCGTTCACACTTAAGCCATCCTCATCCTGTAGGAGGGGGTACAGATTCTTAAGATACACGAAATATTGCCAATCCCCAAAGCCGAATTCTTTATCTTCCCGAAGTATTTGCCCCACAATCTGCTGTCGGTCGCTAATTCCGGAATGTACAATTTTCATCATTTTATCTTCAATCACATTCAGTCCATTGTTCATAGAAGGAAATCGACGCAGATGAGCACTAATGGCAGCCGGCAAATAGGGAAAGGTATTGATCTTTTCTTCGGCCATTTTGAATAAAGCCCTTGGGTCATCGGAGGAATAAGTAGCCCAAAATTCCTGTGCAAAATCAAGGTCTTCTCTATAAAGTGGCTGACGAGCTTCAAAAAGGGCGCCATAAAGAGAGGAGGGTATTTCTCCCAGGCCCATCAACTGGTCATAGCCCGGCAGTTCTCCAATACAAACCAGGGAAAGGCGGATGTTGCCCAGGTGCTGCCGAGCGAACCAAGACAGTAAGGCCATCATGTTTAACTGACAAAAAAGGTCGTATTCAAACCACAATATGATCTCATCATATTCGCTGAAAGCTTCTACTTTTTCAAACTCTTCTACCGTCAGCGTATGATATTCCTCTTCTTCCACATCAAAGAAAGACTCAAAGAAACTGGAACGCACTTCCCAAAAAGACTCCGCACCAATCGTCTCCGGTACTCTGCCTTCAGCAAGCACTTCTCTCCAGATCATTTTATTTCCAGGCACCCCTGCTTCCTCAAAAAGATGAAGGGTTGCGTCTCCATTCAATACATGCAAATAAGCCATTCTAAATCAATTTTTAAGAATGGTAAATTAAAACAAAAATTCACTTTTGAAGGAAGTATTTGAAAAAAAACTGTCAGCTAAAGCCATCAAGTGAAAAAGAATAAGCGGCATTCTAGGAAAAAGTAGGGCGTGCCGGTATTCGAAGTCGCACCTTAAACTTGCCTTTGTTTTTCTCTATTTCGAATTCATGGTGTTTGTCATACAGTAGTTTGAGCCGGCGCTGAACATTACTCAGGCCGATTCCGCCGACCTTATCTTTGTTTAGGCTGTTCTGGGTATCATAGCGGTTGGATGATTCAAAAGTAATATGGTTGTCACTCATATCCAGCAAAAATTTGATCCCCGGGCTCTTGCCAGTTTTTTTACCGTGCTTGTAGGCGTTTTCGATAAAAGGTACCAGCAACATGGGAGGGATTTCTTTTCCTCCAGGATTACCTTTGATCTCAAATTGAATAAAGTCCGGGTCCTTCAATCGAAGTTTCAGCAAGGCGACCATACTCATGATGTATTCAATTTCTCGCTCCAGCGGAACAATTTCCGTATTGGCTTCATACAGCATATACCTCATGATACCTGACAGCTTCAGGATGGCGTCTGAGGCTTTGGTTTGATCTATAAAAACCAGAGAATCGATATTATTTAAGGTATTAAACAAAAAGTGGGGGTTAATTTGGGAGCGCAGCAAGGCCAATTCGCTGTTGAGGTTTTGCTTTTCCAGTTCCTGCCTTCTTTTCTGATCTTTTATCCAGGATTGAAAAACCCGAACACCGGAAAATAAAAAGACGAAGGAATACAAATCAATGGTATGATTAAACATGGAGGGGAAATACCAGAGCGGCCTTCTCAAGCCCCGCTGGAACACCTCCGGGTATATGATTTCATAACGGATCAGCCGCACCGCAATCACAAAAAATGCTCCTGAAAGAATAACCGATATGACAAACCACCAATATTTTTTTTCCAACAACAATTTGGGTACTAAAAGGTATGCGGTAAAGTAGACTGCTAAAATCTCTACAGGCAATAGCCAAACAAGGTGGTACCAGAAAAATTCAACCAATCCATCCAGCATCAAAGAGCGATAGAACAACAGCGATCTGAATATCCAGAATGCAATGTGAGGAAGAATTAATTTTAACTGGTCAGAAAATTTATATGTACGAGGGGCAGGTATCGCAATACTGTCCATGGTGTTTTTAGTTCGAGTTAGCAATTGATACTACATTCTATACAATAAAACATTAAAACCCAAATACCGCCTATTGAAAATAGAGAAAAACAACTTTAAACAATACCTAATCTGGAAAAAAAAAGATAAGTGTCAAAGTGGGGAAATCAAGAGTTTGCTCTAGGAAAACATTTTATTGCTATATTTTAAATGCTCTGAATTACCAGGATCAAGTCTGGTACTAAAATAATGCTTTTTTGTTGCAACCTTTATTTAAATGTGAGGTTCTTACTTAGAGCATGTTTAAACTTTACCCTTTGGCCTGCAAATGGTCATAAACAGGCTCTTAAAACCTATATTCGAAAAAAAGATTTTTTCATACTAATTCAATTTTAGGGTCGTGTCTGAATAGGCACGACTTTTCTTTTTAAAAACAGAACGGGGTTGTGTGAAAAGGCCGAAGGACTTTTCACACAACCCCGTTCTGTTTTAACTTCCTGTTTTTTTTCAATCGTTGTGGGCAGCAAAGCGACGAAAGTTAGTTTTGAATTCTTCGAAGTCCTTAATGAAGTCAGCCAGGCTGCTTCTTACCTTTTCATGATCGGAGGCCAGTGCCTCTTCTGTTTTTGTACCGGAAAGCTGTTTTTCATGCCTCAGGATCTCATGCCGAAAATCATCAATGTGATCCAACTTTTTAATGAGAATTTTTCTGTACTCATCTACATGCTCGATGATAGAGAGCCATTGAGGGTGTTTGCGAACCACTTCTGTCAGCTCTTTTTGAAAAATGAGCACCTGATCCTGGTAAAAGTCCAGTTTGCTTAACCACTCCCGATGTTCATGATGTTCCTGCACTTTGATTACATTAATGTTCATTCATACAATTTTAAAGATTTCTCGCAGCTTTACTGAGTAAAAAACTACAACAGTTTTGATCAAAAACTCAGTGATTTTACTCAGCAGTATCTTATGACTTTTATCAAAGCGTTTTTCCGGCCTTTTTCTCGACGATCGTTCGGTGAGGAAAGGGAATTTCGATGCCTTCTTTATCAAAACGTTTTTTAAGAGACTCCAACAAATCACATTTCATAGCAAAGGCATTGGCATTATTTTCAGCCCATATCCATGCTCTTATTAATACCGACGAATCATCCAGGGAGATCACCCTTATTCTTACAACACCCTCTCCGGCTTCCAATTGGGCGGGCGTTCGGTTATCTATGTGCATAGGATGCTTTAATGCCTCGTCTTCTATGATCTGTTTGGCCAGGTCGATATCTGAATCATAACTAATACCAATATCCAGCCAAAGGCAAATTTTGTCGTCTCCAAAATCCGAATTGATGATCACTTCATTACTAATGACGGTATTGGGAATCAGGATCCTTCGGTTTTCGAAATCCCTGATTACTGTATGCCTTAAAGTAATATCTTCAACAATGCCGCTGAGCGTATCCCGAATCTTAAGTCGATCATTCACCCGGAAAGGTTTAAAAATCACAATAAACAATCCGCTGATGATGTTACTCAAAGCATGCTGGGAAGCGAAGCCCACTGCCACAGCTAAAATACCGGCACCTGCGAGGAGTGAATTGGCCACCGTCCGCAGTTCGGGCACGGAATACACCGCCCAGCTGAATCCTACAAGATAAATGATCGCAGTAATAGCATGGCGAAGAAAATGATAATTAGTCGGATCATTGTTCATGATTAAAGTAGACTTCCGAATAAACCGCCGGAACAGGCGATTAAAAGAGTACCCTACCACTAAAGTCACTATAACGATGCCGATAAAGATCCCCCAATCGAACAGGAAGGTTTTAAAGAATTCATTCATATTGAACCTAATTACTATGTAATAAAAATTAATTTATACAACCTCATAGATAATTAATCTAAGTTGCGATACACGCACCTTAGATTTACAAATTAGGGATAAAATTGGACGCCGCCCGGGGCGGCGTCCAATTTTATCCCTAAACAGGGGCTTCCGGTTCCGCCGGAAGCCCCTGTTTAGATAAATAATTCAAGTTATTATTCTATCTGTCGTCCTTTCATCTTAATTTTTTCTAATAAAGCCTTGGAGCGTTCATCCCGATAGATTTTTTTCCAATAGGGATGATTAACGACAAAGACCATGCCGGGCAATCGTTTCTCCACTGCCTGATTCAGGTTATCCAACATAGTACCCATATCGTCATCTGCAACGGCCAGCATGGCTCTATGAATATTGAGGTCTGACTGCGGGTAATCGGGCACTAGGCTTTCAATTCGCTTCTTACATTTCAGATATCTTTCGGTATCTCCCAAACCTGCAGCGGCAATACCCCTGGCCACCACAAAATCTTTGAAAATAGGAAGTTCCATTTCTATTTTTTTCTTAAGCGCTTCCTGGGCTTTCTCGTAATCCCCCTTCAAAAGATAAATATTTCCTTTCATCAGGGCCATGAAAACGTGGTGGGGGAATAAACCCTCCATTTTTTCAATCAACTTCAAAGCCGATTCAAAGTCAGCTGACATGGCGAGTGCCTCGGCCAGATATGCATGGGCCAGAAAGGAAATAGGATCTATTTCCAGGGCTTTTTCCAAGGTCTGGATGGCCTGAGGGAATCGTCCGGCAGCCACTAAGAACAGACCATAGGTTACCAGGTAATTAGAGTTTTTTTCATTAATACCGGCTGCTTTTTCAAAATACATTTCGGCCCCTTCAAAATCCCAGTCAAAAAACATCCGGACCAGTCCGAGTGCACAATGGGCTTCCGCCAACTGGGGGTCTAGTTTGACAGCTCGCAGGGCAGATTCTCTCGCGACCGGAAAAGCCTTTTTGGGTTCCATTTCGGTGGTTCCGCCGAGGAAGGCCAGGCAAAAAGACAAAATGGCGTATGGTTTGGCAAAATTGGGGTCCAGGTCAATGGCCTGCTGGAAAAGCCCCATAGCAATTTGAGCTTCCTGAGGGCTGTACTGATTCCAGTGGAAAAGGCCTCGCAGATAGGCATTATAGGCATCCATATTCAAAGTGGGTGCCTCTACCAGGTGTTTTTTCTTAGATTCGATACCCAGTCGTTCTTTCAGTTGGTCCGTAATTTTGAGCGCTATTTCATCCTGAATGGCAAAGATATCATCCAGTGTTCGGTCATAGGTTTCTGAAAAAAGGTGATATCCATCTTCTGTGCTGATCAACTGAGCGGTAATGCGCACCCGTTGGCCTGATTTGCGCACACTACCTTCCAGTACTGCGGCAACGCCCAGCTCCTTCCCAATCTGGCGTATGTCCTCGTTTCGCCCTTTATACGAAAAAGAAGAGGTTCTGGCTGTCACTTTCAGGTTTTCTACTTTGGAGACTACATTGAGGATTTCCTCAGCGATGCCATCACTAAAATATTCATTTTCGGGATCTGAGCTCATATTAACGAAAGGAAGAACAGCCAGAGAGTTTTTCAGGGAGTGTCCTTTCCCGGCTAGTTGTTTGGCATTGGGAACGAGCAGATGGGGCGCTTTTAAGGCAAATAATTCAATTGGCTCTTCAATATTTTTAAGTTTGAAGGGGCCGAGGTTTTTAACTGTGAGAGAAGTATCGTCGGGCAGGTTTTTCGCAAGTTGTTTTGAAAACAAGATAGCACCCGGCAGGCCGAAGCTTTCTATTCGGGCTGCGATATTGACCGTTTCGCCATAAATATTGCGATCATCGTAAGCAATTTCTCCGATATGAAGTCCGATTCGGACAGGCACTTCGGGATCTATTCTGAGAATTTGTTGCAATTTGGCGGCACAGTGTAACGCCCGACCTGCTTCGGAGAAGGTGCACATAGCACCGTCTCCATAAAACTGGATGATGGTTCCTTGAAATTGAGGTATCAAATTTTGCAGGGAGGTCTCCATTTTCCGCCGCATGGCCAGGGCCAGTTCCTCGTCTTCATCCATAAGGCGGGAATACCCCATCATATCGGCAAACATTACCACCGATTTTTTGCGATTCATCCTTTCTGTTATCATTCTTTGAATATAAATAATTCAAGCTGCGATGCACATAAGATAAATTTCAATACAGCTCATAAAATGAGATGATGGTGGCTGCCGTCACCTATTTTATCAGCTGTAATGGAAAAATTTATTCTATTGTTAACTATATCGCAACTTAGGTTGAATACTTTTAGTTTCCAAAGATCTATGAACATCGATTTTTTGTTATTGTAAAGTGATACAATATGAAGCTAGTTTTTTACATTTAAGTGCTTGGACAATTTGAAGTCTTAAATAACTTTCTTCTTTACTTAAGCCCTACTAAAATAGGCAAGAATAGCCTCTTTTTTTACAAAACCCGGATTCTTTTAGGGTAGCTTGCAATGTAGGGACGAGCATTAAAATTTCAAGTAGAATTTGCTGATTTTATGGGAAAGAAAAAAGGAAAAAAATCATTCATCAGGCGGCTACGCAATTTTTTTTATACGACTGTAATCGGTGGGATGCTGGTTGTTCTGCCGATCACTATTTTTGCCTTTCTGATCAACTTTTTATTTCAAACCTTGACTCGTTTATTAGAGCCGATCCGCAATCTGATAGAGATTCCGCTTGTTAAGGCAGAATGGCTGATCAGCTTAATAGCTTTGGCCAGTGTAGTCCTGTTATTTTTTGTCATAGGACTGATCGTGCAGACCAGTTTCGGTCAGAAATTTATCCGCTCCTTGGAAGAGCGTTTTCTTGGGCCCCTCCCCTTTTACAATGTTATCCGGGAAACGATCCAGCAGTTTTTTGGAAAAAACAAAATGCCTTTCAGCGAGGTAGTTGCTGTAGACGTGTTCAGTAACGGCACCCGAATGATCGGCTTTATTTCGGATTCTCTGGAGGATGACCGATATGCCATTTTTGTTCCTACCGGCCCCAACCCAACCAATGGGTTCATTTTTATTGTAGAGAAGGATCAGCTGGAACATTTAAATGTGCGGCCGGAGGATGCTATGCGAACGATCATCGGAGTCGGAACCGGTTCATCTGACCTGTTTAATAAGGTTGTACGGAAGGCAGAGAGCTAGGTTTTTGCTACCTCAAGTCCTGATTATTAAAGATTTAAGTCTCTTTTGGTTCTGATTTTTCCATAGAAAAGTGTATATTTGTGCTTTCTCTAATTTGTACAATTAGATGGACAGATTTATTCTTGTTGAACCATGTAAGAAAGGGGGCAAAAAATCGTAGATGAATTATACCGACATACTCACTGGCCTTAGGAAAATTATTCGGTCGGTTAACCTGGAAAGTAAGCGAATAGAAAAGCAATATGGCATTAGTATCCCCCAGCTACTTTGCTTAAACTTTCTAAACAGCCAGACCGGTTTTCAGGCTTCACAAAAAGAGATCAAGGACTTCCTAAGTTTAAATGCCAGCACAGTAACGGGAATTATTAACAGACTTGAAAAAAAAGGCCTTGTAGCCAAACTGCCTAAGAGAGAGGATAAACGAGTCAGCTACATTACCATTACAGCTAAGGGTGCTGATTTAATTCAAAACACACCTGAGTTGCTTCATGAACGGCTGACCCAAAAGCTAAAATCTCTGTCTACCGAGCATCTGGAAGAATTACGCCATTCCTTTGAAGTCATAGCAGATTTTCTGGATGTTGAAAAAGTAGATGCCTCCCCTATCTTAACTGCGGAAGTCAGCATCAAGGATGCGGAGACGAACTCGAACTAAAAAAGTTGGAGGTATATGAAACTTTTTTTTTGTATCGGCAGTTTTTATAATTAGATAGTTTCTGTTGAAACTATTTTTTCTAAGGAAGGCCTTTGTTTGAAAACACAAAGGAGGAATCAAATGACATGTAAGTTTTTTACGCCTTTTGTCAGTATGACCTTTTCAGAGATGACTGAGGTAGGTCGTTTTCTAGAAAGTCATTTAGATGAGTATGCAGACTCATATGACAATATTTTCAAAGCGATACAATCAGCTATCAAACAACGTCCTTCTTTTGGTGGCTTTGTCATCGCCGTCACTGAAGGTGATCAAATCATAGGAGCAATTGTGATTAACAATACAGGCATGGAAGGGTATGCTCCTCAAAATCTCATTGTATATCTTGCAGTGCACCGAGATTTCAGAAGAAAAGGGATCGGGCAAAAGTTACTGCAACACGCTATCGAAACGGCCAAAGGAGATATAGCGATCCATTTGGATCCTGAACAAAAAATACCGCGCTTTTATAAAAAGCTCGGATTCCAAACGGCAGCATTGGAATTGCGTTTAAACAGGTCTGAAAAAAATGAAGCTATTACTGCTAAAAGATCAACCGGCAAAAGCGAGTATAGTCTTCATAAAATCAGGTAAGAATTCCAAAACCAATGTAGCTGTGAAAGCCACCTTCTTCCTTCTTGCTAAGTGGGTGATGCCACACATAAAGGGTATAGGGAAAAGAGCCACCATACGATTTACACAACCTCTTTTCAATTTCTCCTTTTGAATGCCAAATTATAAGCATTGATACATCAAAACCACATTTTCTAACAAAATTTCTATTGCCTATGTAGCATTAAGATCCGGACGGTGGCTTTACGCCCTGAATCTGAATATACCATTTCATGTTCCGGGGTTTTATAAATATTAAGTCACCTGATTGAATGAATCATCATTGAAAAAACCAACAAACAGAAAGAAGTAAGACGTTAATGAATAAACTGGTCACAGATCCTCAGCTTTTAAAGCTAATTATTTTCAGAAAGCACTTACATGCAAGCCCCGAACTTTCCGGCCATGAGGTAGCTACAGCCGCTTTAGTCAAAGAAGCATTAGCCCCCTACCAACCCGCCACCTTGCTCGACGGCCTCGGAGGAACAGGTATCCTGGCCGAATTAAAGCATAGTGAAGAAGGTCCTTCTGTGATGTTTCGTGCAGAATTGGACGCCCTTCCCATACAAGAGATCAATGATTTCGATTACCGATCTACAGTAGACGGTGTCAGTCACAAATGCGGTCATGACGGACATATGGCTATTTTGCTTGGATTAGCGGAAGGTCTCAAGAATAACCCTAAACTCAGAGGAAGTAGCTATTTGTTGTTCCAGCCTGCAGAAGAAATCGGCACTGGAGCCCATGCGGTACTGAAAGACTCTAAAATGCAGAATTTCCGGCCCGATATGGCATTTGCTTTGCACAATCTTCCCGGATATCCTTTAGGTGCTGTAATTGTAAGGAAAGGATCTTTTACGGCTTCTGTTAAAAGCCTTGTTCTGGAATTTGAAGGAAAAACCTCTCATGCTGCCGAACCGGAAAAAGGCATCAATCCAGCCCGAGCCATTTCTGAGATTATCCAGCAGGTCCTGCCCTTGAGTAATTCTGACACACAGGATGAGGAATTCGCCTTGATCACTCCGGTAAGTATTCGAATGGGAGAAATTGCTTATGGCGTCTCTGCCGGAGACGCTGAGATCCATCTTACATTAAGGGCCTGGTCGCCGGAAGTCATGCAAAACCTGGGTGAGCAAATTATCAAAATTGTTCAAAATATTGCCCGACAACACCAGTTATCCTTTTCTCACAGCTGGACCAATGAGTTCAGGGCCAACTTTAATGATGAAATTTCAGTAGAATTGATCGAGGAGGCCGCCAGGCGGTTAGAACTCGACCTAATACATTTGGACCGTCCTATCAAATGGGGGGAAGATTTTGGAGCTTTCACGCAATCCTTTCCAGGAGCGATGTTCGGTTTAGGATCAGGAATCGAGCACCCGGCGCTGCATAATCCGGATTACGACTTTCCGGATAGCCTGATTCCCATTGGAGTCCAAATGTTTCAGACCATCGCCGAGTTGGTAAGTGATCGGTTTGAACAACTAAAACCCGATATCCATAAAACCATTAACAATTGATTTAACCTGCCCTCTCTGAACCGAAGCAGCGAAAGGGCCAATGAGCTGATCCATAAAAAAGTTGCCCTGCTGTTTGAATGTCGTTTGTGAACGGGAGGGACAAAAAATACCATTATGAGTTTTTTAAATAAGATCAAAGATTTTTTTATTAGCCAAGGTGCAACAGCGAAAAAAAATAAAACCGGAAGAGTCAAGTTTTTTAACCGTCAAAAAGGCTACGGCTTTATAGAATCCCAGAATACCAGTAAAGATGTATTTGTTCATGCTACTAACCTGGAAGATAACATCAGAAAGGGAGATCAGGTAGCTTTCGAACTCAACTATGGCACTAAAGGCCTTGAAGCTACAAATGTCAAGGTAGTTAGCAGATCATAATATTGAATTTTAGAACTGACCTTAAGTCATTCTTTATTTTTTAACTAAATATTTTTGCTATGCGATTAAAGAAGAATTTTGCTTTCGGGAAGGGCAAGTATTATTTCACCATCAAATCCACTCCTAACAATATTACCATATATAGGAAGACCAAAAAGGCAGCTAAAGATGCCTATGCCAAATATGTAAGGCTTGGTAAAGAATGTGAATGGTTAGGCCAGTGGGATGGAAAAAGATTTGTTGAAGCGAGCGCTCCGGTTATTGCTGCATAGCTTTTTTGAGGAGTTTTATAAAAATAGAATTTTTTATAAAAATATAGCTTAACTGATGTCTCCTGGAGCTGATCCTAAGGTATTTAAATAATTTGACCTTTTCCCAGCTTCAGGAGCTCAACAAATTTTTATTATTTTTGTTTAATATATAAGAGTCGTTGTTGCTCTCGCTCAGGAATCCAGACTCTTTTGAATTATCTTTCCATTGCATTTCTTCGTTTACGGGCTAATTGAAGCTTGATCCAGTGCAATCTCTTTGATAATTCAGCACACAAGAATAATGCTGATCAAATGCTATAGTTTATTTTGGACATAAACTATATTTTCAAATATTTTAAACTTAAAGACATGGGAACTAGAAGTATTAAAGTGAAAGTCATTAAAGAAACAAGCTCAACTGTTACCGTCAAATTCATATCTCTTAACCGCAAGATGCCGGTTCCACGCAAAGATTTTGAACAGCGTGTAGAGGAAGGATTGTATGAGGTGGTTAATCCGACAGTTGCTGAAGATAAAGATTAAAAAAAGGCGGCCGGTGGCCGCCTTTTTTTATAGGATATAGGAAGGCGGAGCTGCAGCTCCGCCTTCCTTATTTACATATTGATCATCTTCAATGTAGCAGTGAAGTCACCAGACTCAAGTGTGTAGTACATGACACCACTTGGCAGATCGTTCACGTTTACAGTGTTGTATCCTTTATCGAAGGCTCCACGGATCACTTTCAGTGTCTTACCGCTTACATCGTTGATTGTGATCGTCACATCAGATGCCTCTGGCA
>JAUIKE010000080.1 GCA_030430845.1 Bacteroidia bacterium
GTCACCATTGACACGGAGCAAGCCGTTGACACCTATACCAGATATTACGGTAACAGATATCGCGGAATAGTCGTTACAGATGTCGATATCCGTGAATACAAGGAAGGAACTTTAATTATTGATCTGATCGACAACAAAACACAAAAAGTGATTTGGCACGGCAAGGCCTCAGGCACCGTCAGTGAAAACATGAAAAATGTAGAAGGAAAAATAAACGAAGCGGTGGACGCCGTCTTTCAGGAATATTTTTCTCAATCCAAGATCGCCAGTAAATAAATAGATCAGGGACGATCAGTTGTATAGCCGGTCCTCCCTAATTTTTAACCAAAAAAAAGTAACCATGTCTATCAGAATACTATTCATTCTATCTCTTCTCATCGCTTTTAGCTCCAACTTTCTGCAAGCTCAGGAAGAAAAGGACTTACTAAAGGAACTGATTGAAGAAGATCGCTCAGCTGTAGATGCCATTGTGCTTTACCCGGAGGACGTAAGAAACAACATTTTTGAGCTATCACAACATCCGGAGATCCTCATCAAGCTTTCCGGCTTGCAGGAGAAAACCAAGCAAAGTTTTCAAAATTACATCTCCTCTTATCCAAGGGAGGTACAAACTCAATTTTACGAACTCAGTCGGTACCCTGGCTTGATCAAGGATGTTGCCGGTGGAAAGCAAAAGTCGAAATCAGAGTTGGAGGCCGTATTGACAAATTACCCGGAAGAAATACACCAAACGGCTCTTAATTTAGGCCGAAAGGAATACGATACACTACATAAGATCTTCAAATTGAACCAGGCTACCAAACAAGCCTTTGAAGAAGTTATCCAGACCTATCCATCAAATACTCAAAAAGCCACTAAAGAGCTTGTAAAAATGCCTGAAGTGCTCAGCATTTTGATTGACAATATCAGCCTAACTATATTGGTGGGCGATATTTATAAAAAAGACCCTTCCTGGGTGCAGAAAAAAGCGGAAGAGTTAAACCTCGAAGTCGCACGAAAGCAGGCGGAAGAATTGGAAGATTACAAAAAGCAGTTGGAAGAAGATCCTGAGGCCTACCAGGAAATGCTCGATGCGGCAAACCTCTACGCCAAGGACAACAACATCAAGGAATCTGAAAAGAAAAAAGAGCCTTCGAGCAGTGTTCAGGTAGTTTATAGCTACCCTTATTGGTACGGTTATCCTTATTGGTACACTTATCCATACTGGTCTCCTGTCCCCTATTATTATCACACAGGGTTTTATATTGGCCCGGGAGGAGTGGTCGTCATTGTTGGATTACCTTCTTATCATTATGTGAGCTGGCACTATACTTTCTATCCGCACCATCATGTTCATTTACATGCACATTACCACAGACACTACCGTCGGCATCCTCATTCGAACGGGGGTTTTCACGCAGCGGTAAATGTCAATATTAACCGGAAGGACAAAAGCCCCATGAACCGCAGCTTACCTGGCAATCGCCAGAATTTTGGTGGAAAAAAATCCGGTCCTTCTAAAATGACGATTGATAAGGATCAATTTAAGAGTAAGGATATGAAGCGGTTTAGAGCAAGTGATAATCATCGGGGGAATTGGAAAAAGAAAAAATAAGAGATAATGCGGCCCGTGGGCCGCATTATCTCTTTATTATAAAACTTAGACAACTTGACTAAACAACTGTCCTTCCGGCTGCTTACGCCAGTACCTGGCATCCAGAGCCATACATATATTGCGGATGAAAGGCAGACCTTTGTTCATTAATTTTAACTCATAAGGAGACAGCTCGATCAGCTCGTCCTTCAGGAATTCCTCCATGCGAGCCAAGCCTGCATATAAAGAATCGTGTGACCGTTCACTTTCTTTCCAGCTGGTCTCCATCCGGCACATGATATTGAGGATGTGATGACGAAGGAGCTCATCCTCTTCAGTGAGCAAGTGACCTTTCATGATCGGCCATTCACCTTTATTGACTCTTTCGGAATAAGTTTCAATTTTTTTCTCGTTCTGCACATAGGCATCCCAGCTATCGCTAATGGAAGAAGCCCCCAGGGCAATGCTCAGACGGGTGTAGAAAGGTGTATAGCCCATAAAATTACGATGAAGGCTACCATCCTGAAGGGCTTCGTACAAACTATCCGTTTTCAAGGCAAAGTGATCCATACCGATCTCCACGTAGCCCTCCACTTCCAGCAATTCGCGGCCCAGTTCGTACAAAGCTCTTTTTTCAGCCCCTTTAGGCAGGTCCGCTTCCGAGTAGGCTCTTTGAGCCGGCTTGATCCAGGGCACGTGAGCGTAGCTGTAAAAAGCCAGCCGGTCTGGTTTTAGTGTTTTTAAGCGTCTGACATTTTCGCGGATATGCTCAGGGGTTTGCAAAGGCAGGCCGAAGATCAGGTCATAGTTAATGGATTCGTAGCCTAGCTCACGAGCCTGGCGGGTCACGCGCTCGACTTGCTCATCGGTTTGATGGCGGTTGATGATCTTCAGGATTTCCTGCGCGAAATCCTGAATGCCAATGCTCAGCCTCGAAAAACCAAGATCGCGTAAGACTTTTAAATGCTCAAAGGAAGTAGATGAAGGGTGCGCCTCAAAACCAAACTCATACTTTTCAGGTAGCTGGGCTGAACTCAGGATCCCGCCGATCAGTCTTTTTAGCTCGGAGGGAGCAAAAAAAGTAGGAGTGCCGCCCCCCAGATGCAACTCTCTGATCACCGGCGGGGAAGGGAGCAAATCCACATACATCTGCCACTCCTTCAAGACCGTATCAATGTAAGGCGCCTCCACACTGTGGTTTTTGGTAATTCGTTTATTACAGCCACAATAGGTACAGAGTTGCTCACAGAAGGGCAGGTGAATATAGAGGCTTACCTCATTGCAAGTATCAAAAGCGTTTTTCACCTTTAAAGTCCATTCTTCAGGAGAAGGGGCTTCTTCTTGCCAATAAGGTACAGTTGGATAACTTGTGTAGCGCGGAGCGGCCACATTGTATTTTTGTAACAGCGCAGACTTCATAATTTTTGCTTTTGCGATAAAATATCAGATATGGCAAAAGTACAGGCTTACCCTGAACAGGCTGATGATGCATGTCAATCGAATCTCGTGATCAAAGTCATTTATAGCCAGGCCGGTCTTTCTTTCTTCGTGTAAAATCATTATTTTAGGAGGGCAATCCAAGAAGTCTTAAATACATACTGGAAAAACTACTTGGGCGAATTTGAGTATAGGTATACTTGAGGCGACTGCTACAAGCAAACCTAGGTTCAAATTCTCCATGCATTTTTTCCCTTTTCTACTTGCCAAAATCAAGACTTTAACACTTTACATCAGTAGGTTGACACAATCGAGTGACTAGGGTACGACATAGTTTTGTAATCATCATCCAGTCTCTCAGATACGCATGAAAAGCCAAAAGATAAACCTCTGTTGACCAGCAACTTACACCCGACTTAACGCTCAAAACCGAACGACCTATGAAAAACATCCTCTCCAGAAGAACACTGATCCGTCAGATCAGTAAGCTAAAAAAAGAGATTACCAGTCTGGAAAAGCAAATTATCCAAACTGAAATTATCCTTCACCAATACAATAAAAGGATAAAATATCACGATAGATTTAAAGAAAACGGCTTCCGTAAGCGAGCCAAAGAAAACATTCGCAAGGAAGTCGACAATTTAGACCAGAGCAAATTCCAATTAATAGAACGCTTATTGGAAAAGCGCCAATCTCTCGAATCCATTCGCCAAAGAGATGCCAATCTGGTTTAATTGTAAATTAGTGTTTTACACGTTTCTTGACCGTTCCCTTTCGCATAGGTGGAGAGTAGGATAGATCATGGGATGTTCACTTAAGTCTTGCTCTTCCACCATGCATTTTGTTAGCTAATAATTTTTTTTTCAGGGGGTTGTGTAAAAACTCGTTCCTCGTTCTTACCCACCCCTGAAAATTTTGATTAGGGAGGCTTTTGAAGAAAAAAACAAAGTTTTTTTCTTCAAAAGCCTCCCTAAAAGAATATTATTGGTTGGGGAAAAAGGCCGAAGGACTTTTTACACAACCCCCTGAAAAAAACTTTATGGGGCGTCGAATCCGCCTGAGGCGGATGAGATAGCCCCATCTTTTTTTTATTATTTTGTATCTTAACCTGACTGTTGAGTGCAATTGAACAGAATAATGAATCTTCAGGAGGAACTCCGTCACACCATAGAAGAATACGAAAGCATCAAGCTGGCCCGGTCCTACTACGAAAACTTGGTAGACCGCATAGAATTGATACGGCAGGAGCTGCTCTATCTGGAGGAGATTATTGATCGCAATTCCGGAGATATTGCCAAGCTGGAAGGCTTCTCGCTGAAGGGCTTGTTTTATGAGTTATTGGGAGATAAGGAATCTCAGCTGGAAAAAGCCAAGCAAGCTTACCTTCAAAACATCCTCAAATATCGCGAGCTAAAAAGAAGAATGGAGTTATCGAGATATGAAAAAAGTATACTGGAAAAAAAAGTAGCCCGCTTTGACGAAGTTTCGCTCAAACTCAACACCCTGGTCAAAACCCGGGAAAACCTGCTCGACCAAACCGAGCCCCGCCTCCGGCACGAAATCAATTCCCTCAATGCTAAGATCGAACGCCAGATCCGGCGAAAAGCAGAGTTAAAAGAAGCCAACAACCTTGCCTATAAGATCATTGAGTATCTTGGAAAAATGATTGATCTGCTCAACCAAACCTGGGCCTGGGGAAGCATCAATTGGAACCCCTTTTCCAAAATAAGCAAACAATCCAGTATCGACCGGGCTCAGGAATTGTTGTATAAAAGCAAACAGCTGTTGATCCGCCTGGAAGATGAATTGGTGCAGATCGAAAAACACGCCCAAAATGAAAACCCCTCTTTTGAACTGACCCTCGCCCGCCGCTTCTCGGAAATCTATATAGAAAATCTAATCCTCGACTGGATTCTCCGAGGGCGAATACGAAATGCCAAAACCAGTATTTTCAATACTCGTGATAAAATTAAACTACTACAGTTTGCCCTAAAAAAAGAAAGTCGCGATATCGATCATTATATTCAACAACTGGAAAGGCAGAAAAAACAACTCATTCTAAACAAAAAGTCGGGTTAAACATGCGGGCCTACAGTATTCAGAAAGCGAAAAAACATCCAGAACAGCTGACAGCGCTATTTCTGCAGCAAGTGGATATTTCTAACTTGAACCAACTATTGCCTCATCTGCAACAGCTAAGAATACTCGACCTGTCCGGTAACCAACTCAATCGGCTTCCGGAAGGTCTCGAACAACTTCATACACTGGAACACCTTATCCTGAATGACAATCGATTAAAGACATTACCTGCCTTGCTCCCCTGTTCACTGAAAAAACTAGAGGTCCGATATAATGCCCTGGAGCATTGGCCCGGCGTACTCGAACAGCTCCCCGAACTAGAGGTACTCGACTTATCGGGTAATTTTTTAAAGGAGATCCCTATCCAGCAGAGTCAGCTCAAAAAGCTTCGTTTTTTATCTTTACACAACAATAAAATTAAGAGCTTGCCTTCAGATTGGAAAGTTGTCAAAAACCTCCGGGTTTTAAATCTGAGCACCAATAAAATTGATGTCCTTCCTTCCTTTTTTTCCCAGCTAAAAGAACTGGAAAAGTTGGACCTGAGCTTTAATCAGCTGAAGAAAATCCCCTCAGAGATTAGTAAATGCATCCGGCTTTCTGACCTAAACCTACGGTACAATAAGCTCGTCAAGCTCCCCAGGGGTTTGTTCAAGCTTCAATTCTTAAGAAATTTAAATCTGGCTCATAATCAACTAGGCAGTCTCTCTCCCCAGATCGGGCAGTTAGCCTGGCTCGCTCAGTTGGACCTGAGCCACAATCAATTGAGCCGGCTGCCCTCCAAAATTGGTAATTGCAGGCAATTGCATACTTTAATCATCAATAATAATCGGCTGGAAAGCCTTAGTTCACAGCTTGGGCAAGTGGAAAAGTTGCAAAAATTGCACCTGGAGCAAAATCGGATCAAACGACTGCCCAAATTGCCCAGCTCATTGGAGGAAATCTCACTGATGGACAACTCACTGTTGCAGTTCCCCTCTTCCTTACACCAGCTTAGTCAACTGAAAAAGCTAAATATCAGCGGTAACCCCATACAAAAACTACCTCGCACAGTCAGGCAGTTAAGGTCTTTAACTCACCTGAACATTCAAAAAAGCCCTTCTTCTTTTGAATTGTCTAGTCTTTTACATCTACCTCCTGTTGAGAAAATCAAATGCGACAGACTGACGGAGGATCAACTGAGTTTGCTTTCCGATATTCTTCAAATTTCGGAACGGATACCGTTATCTTTCCCGCAAAAACAAGTACTGCAGTCGGCTTCAGATGAGCCTACAAGTATTCCATTGCCCACAATAGTCGACATACTTAATCAGGCAGGGAAGCAGCTGAGTTTCGTGCTTAGGAAAAAGGTGATAATGGGCATCCCGGACCTTCCCCCCGGCAGTAAAATTTGCTTGATGGGTCAGGGAAATTCGATTTTAGAACATTGGAAATCAACATTAGAAGAGTGGGAGATACATTTGACTACTCAGGCATCCGGCTCTACTCACCTATTACTAGGGGAGTGCCCCTATCCGACTTTTACCGAAACCGACTTGGAAGGACGGCAATGGCTAAGTATGCGGCAATTGCTAAATTTTATACACCAAAGAAACGGAAGCTCGCTCACTGACGAACAAAGGTTGACGATCGGTCGCTTGCTAGAGAGTGAATATCCGGCTCAACTTAGAATGGGGATACAATTAATTTATGGTGTTGGTATGGACGATCAGTTATGGGAATTTTTGTACCGTATTTTTCTGGAAAAACCCGGAAGTGAGCTTAAAAAAGAAATTTTTCAATTACTCCTTGCTTATGCGAATGAAGAGCAAAGGAAGGGAATTTCTACTTTTATAAAGACACTTCCATAATAATTGAAATAAAGTCCTGGGTTTGAGGATGGCGAATGTCTGAGCTTGACATCCAGCGATAAGATAATTCATCAAACAACTTTTTCCAGGCATCCAGCGGCCGAAAGTACCAGTCGTAGCCTTGCTGGAAATCTCGGTCTAGCCCGGCCCAGTTCTCCTTCAGCCAGGTGGGCTCAGTATAGTCGGCTACCAGGGCATGCTGTGGATGGATGGTTTGAATGATAATCACGCCGCCTGAATGAAGATTATCCTTAAGATTTTTTAATACTCTCCCGACTATTTCATTTCCAAAAAGAGCATAGTTGAACACGATCACATCAAACTGCCCGAGTGGCTGGAGGTTTTCAGGTGTGAAGTCCTTATATTCCAGAACCTGAAACTCAGCGCCTCCCTTCTTTTTGGCTGCATCGATGAGGCCTTCCACTCCGTCGACGCCTATGGCTTCAATACCTTTTTCGACCAGCGCCCTGCTGAGCCAGCCTTCGCCGCAGCCGACGTCCAGTACTCGCTTGGGCTGATGAGCCAAAATAGCTTCCTGTATGGCTCGATTGGTGATGAGCTGGCGGGATTGGATCTCGTTGTTATCAATTACTTCCACCCATTGTTGAGAGTTGGCTTTCCAGGAAGAGATGATGTTGTTTTCTTTATTCATACTTCAACGATTTTTTTGATAAAACTTTGAATCTGTCTATTGTTTTGGAGGATAAAAACCTGTTTGTCCTTTTTAAAACGCTCCAATTTCTTCAATACCCCCGGCCGCCTGGTATCATTATAATGGAACACATATTTAACAAACGCCCAGCTTACCCGCTCCTCACAACCTTCCGTCATATCTGGCCGGGTGCGGCCCCAATATTGCACTAGCCTTTTTAAAATTCGGTAAAGGCACAGCCAGCGGGAGCGATCCATAAAAATGATGGTGTCGGCTTTTTCGAGGCGGATATCCATAGTGCCGCCGTAATTGCCGTCCATGATCCAGGAAGGTCGGTCAGTCTGTTCCTCCATGGTCTTTCGCCAGTTTTCTTTTTCGGGCTCTACCCAGCCTGCTTGCCAGAACAACTGATCCAGGTGGATAAGAGGTAAGCCCGTGAGCTCGTGGAGCTTTTTGGCCAGCGTGCTTTTGCCGGAACCTCCGCAGCCGATGATCATGATTTTAGTAGCGTGCATATGAATTGATGGCCTTTTAGGGGCCGCTGATAAACGCTGATTTTTGCTGATCTTCGCTATTTGTATTTGCTTAAACTTTCGCCCTTCTCAACAGCGCGGATCAGCTTTTTCAGCGTTCATCAGCGGCTAAATTACTATCAAATTGTCAAGACTATACTTTTCCAAGGCGCAGAAACACAGGAAAAGACACCTTCCTTTTTTCTCCCCAAACTTCCCGTAATTCATTAATGATCTCTACAGTTGGGTCCTCTTCATGCTGTTCGCGGTATTTTTGAACCGACGACCAGGAATAGAAAAAGCCGTTTAGATCCTCTAACGTCCATTCGTAATCTGAAGAGAATTTGGGTGACGGAATTTCTTCAAAGGGAAAAGCAATCGTTCGATACTCAGACTCCACCAGGCGGCGACAGCCTTTAAAGCCACCGCCGGTGAACATTTTTTCATAATACGCATGAATGATTGGATCAATCTGCTTATCTACCAGCAGCCGGTTGTAGCCGATTACGGCGAGTAAAGCCTCTTTTTGGGCCACCCTCCTGACTTCCTCATAAAACTGATCAATATCAAACCAATGGATAGCCTGGGCAACTGTAATCAGGTCGAAGGAATGATCCTCAAAAGGCGTAGATTCTGCAGGCGCAACTAAATATTTTATATTCGGAGCTTTGCCGGCATTGTCGAGTTGAGATTGGCTGACATCGGAAGCCAGCACTTGCCCGAATTGCTTACTCAGCGCCAGTGCAACCTGGCCGCTGCCGGTAGCACAGTCCCAGGCTCGGTCTCGTCCACTTACATGTCTAAGTATGAACTCGTACATATTCGCGGGGTAGGTCGGCCGGTATTTAGCGTAAAAAGAAGCCTGGCCGATGAAGTTTTGATGATGGGTGTTGTTCATTGGATATAGTATTTACCTGCAATTTTCGATATTAACAAGCATTTCCTGGTAATCCGATTTCAGTTGTTTTTCTAGTTGTTCGGTGAAGTTGAGGATGGTCAGCAATGCTTTGATATCCATATGCTGAAGTACCTCTGCCGATTTGTCAATTTCTTTTTGCACTCTGCTTTGCAGGCTGTACATGCTTTCTAATTCATACAAACATTCGTAGCCAAATTCATTGAGCACTTCCAGTGACTTCGTGGTTTCCCAGGCAATATCGGTTAATTCTACCAATTCCAGTTGAATAGAAAGGCCGCCCGTGTACAGGGTTTTACCATTATCTAAAAAAGTAGAGTCCGAAACGGTATAAAAACCAGGAAACCGGGCTCGAATGTTTTTCATTTCCTCTTGGGGCACCTCTAATTTCGATGATTTTCCCTGAAATAAGGGCATGAATGTATTCAAAGCTTCCCGCACCAATACGGTATTTTCGTAAGAAACCGTCAGCTCTGTAATATTACTGGAAATTTCATCCTTTATCTTCTCAATGACAATCTGCCTGGTCTTTTGATTTTGCTGGGTCGTGTTCCAATTATTAAACCAGATAGCCAGATTGATGCCCAAAAAGATCAGAAGGATCTCACCGAAGATATATTTCCAGTTGAAGCGGTGTTTTGATTTGAAAATACGCATTTGCAAGGAAATTGGGTGTTCTTGATTATTCTTTTATGCAAACTAACGGACAGCAAGCTTCAGCTTGCCGGGAGGGTAAACTTTAGTTTGCCAAGACCGTCAGTTTCGATAGCAATAATAAATAAGCAAGCTAAAGCTCGCTTTCCTGGCAAGCTGAAGCTTGCTATCCGGTTATTTCAAAATTAAGGATTCCAGAGGTTGCAGACTTATTGAAACAGATCCAATGCCCTCTTCTATACTCAAATCCGTTTCAAATTTCCCATACAATTGATCCGTTAATGAATATTGCCCATCATTCAGGCCCCAGGCAGTCGTTAACCATTTCGGCATGTTCAACTCCAGATCATAGCTCTTTTCAGCATCAAAATTTGAAATAATGATCAGTTTCTCCTGCTCAGTCCAACGAACAAAGGAATAAAGTCGATCGTCGTAGCCTTCAGAAGTGGATCTGTTATAAGCATGAATATCACGATATTCTCCCATCAGGGCCGGGCTTTTTAGAGTAAAGTTGAGTAATCGCTGATAAAAGTCCCTCAGTTGTTTTTCTTCCTCCGACAGTTGCCCTCCATCATACTGTTTTTCGTTGATCCAGCGCTGGTGGTGAGGAACGCCGATGTAATCAAAAATGGAGGTTCGGGTAGGATCTCCAAAACCAGGCTCTTCGGCACCGGGCTCACCAACTTCCTGCCCAAAGTAGATCATGGTCGGAGAGGTACTTAAGGTAGCTGATACAACCATGGCGGGCTTTCCCTTTTCGGCACTGCCCGCGAAGGGCGGACTGGCGATGCGCTGCTCGTCATGGTTCTCTAAAAAGTGCAGCATATGATGTTCGATATCAGCCAGGCCTTGCTGAATAGGAGCAATATGATCGGTTGACCCTCTTCCCTGCATGATGTTTTTGAGGGTATCGTACAACTCTACTTTGTCGTACAAATAATCCATTTTGCCCAAGTGAATATAATCCCGGTAAAGAGCCGGCTGGTATACTTCCGCCAGTAAAAAGGCATCCGGGTTTTTCATTTTAATCGAAGCATTCATAAAGCTCCAGAACTCCACAGGCACCATTTCGGCCATATCAAAGCGGAAGCCATCCACACCTTTGTCGAGCCAGTAATAGGCAATATCTCTAAACTTATACCAGGAATCAGGCAAGTCTTTTCCCTGCCAAAACTGATAATGGGCCTGATGATCTTCCGTTTCAAAGCCTTCGGGAAGGGAAGGAAAATCATAGGTGCCATCCGGGCGCACACCATAGTTAATCTTGACCGTCTCATACCAATCATGAAAATTTGGTCGTGACAGGCGCGAGCCGTTACCCGTCCACTTGGCGGGTACTTCTTCAAACTGCCCGTCGGCAAATGGATGTCCCTCCCCTCCGAGCGGCTGATAGCCTCCTTCTGGCTCCGGCACCTGAAAGTTTTCGCCAGGGATGTAATAAAAGTTGTTATTCCGAGCATAGGTTACTGAGGAGTCATCATTGGCACCAAAATCCCGCACACTATCTGGCCTGGACAAGCTTTCATAATGGCGAGCCACATGATTAGGCACAATATCGATCAGAACCTTCATTCCATTTTGATGAGTCCGCTCGATGAGGGCTTCAAACTCCTGAAGCCGTTTGGCCGGATCTTCAGCCAGGTCCGGATTGACGTTGTAATAATCTTTGACGGCATACGGAGAGCCGGCCCGCCCCTTTACCACATCCGGATCATCATTGGAAATACCGTATTCTGTATAATCCCGGATCACCGCATGATGCGGTACGCCGGTATACCAAATATGGGTGACGCCTAATTGGCGAATTTCCTGGAGGGCTTTGTCGGTAAAATCATTGAATTTGCCCACCCCGTTTTCTTCGATGGTTCCCCAAGGCTTGTTGGTCGTATTGGTGTTGCCAAAGAGCCGGGTAAAAACCTGATACACCACTTTTTTGCTTTCCTCCTGAGAAGCAGATGAGGGTGATGGTTCCTGGCTTTTCTCAGGGGAGCAATAAGAAGTAAATAACAGAAGGAGTGAAAGAAATAGAGAAAACTTCGGTTTCATACATACATTTTTGGTAGGCTAAATGTACATAAGTTATCAATTAAATTAAAGGCTTCGGGTGTCGATAGGCGCTCGAAGTCTTTAATTTAATTTGTGACTTAGGGATAAGCCCTCCGTCATAAAACAGACTTTCAAAAACTTGATTCCTTAGTATCTAATTTTTTTATAAAAAAACTTTAAACAAATGAGTAAGTTTCAACAGTGTCTCAGCACCTATGATGCAGAATTTAAAAAAATGGGCATTTCTTACGATGCTGATCTTTTGGCAGCAGTAGCAAAAGGATGCGGCCCTTCTATTTACAATGCTGATGCTTCCAAAATCTCTTCTTCTGATCAGGCGGAACTGGACAGAGTTAAAAAGAACTTTTTGATGAAAAAATTAGGTCTGGGTGCTAATGACGGCCTTGATGAAGCTATCAATGACATCGTTCAGCAATTTGGCACGTCCAACCGCAACAAATACAGAGCGATGTTTTACTACTTACTGGTTAAAAAATACGGAAAGGAAAGCTTATATAAATAAGATGGTTACTCCCTTCCAAAAGACCATTTGATGTATAAGCCAGGGCGCCTCACTTGATCCTTTTGATTGGTGAGGCGCCTGTCGTTTAACCTATTCTCCACCCATTGGGGACGTTTCTTTCCGGATTCAGCAGAATAACTTCCTTATCAGGTCCCGTAGCGCCCAACAACAGGCACTCACTCATGAAGTTGGCAATTTGCTTGGGTGGGAAGTTAACCACCGCCACCACCTGAAGGCCGATAATTGAGTCCAGATCGTACTGCCTCGTTATTTGAGCAGAGGTTTTTTTGCTGCCAAATTCACCAAAATCAATCCAGACTTTGTAAGCGGGGTTTCGAGCTTCTTCAAAAACTTCCGCACGGATGATGGTCCCAACACGCATCTCTACCTTCATAAAATCGCTCCAGCTGAGTGGAGACGGGATGGATTGTTCGCTCATTTTTTTTTTGCAAAAAAGATATAAAATTTATCCTTAATTTTTTTCTGATTCTCCCATACCAAGCTTCGCTTTGATTAATTGAAGTTGTTTCTGAGCATTTTCATTCTGAGGGTCCATCGTGATTACTTTCTGATACATTTTTAAAGCTTTTTCAGGTTCTTCATTCTTCAGATAAGCCTCGCCCAGACTATCATACACGTTTGGCAGATCCCGAAAAAACATGGTATTCATCCTCAGTGCCGCAATAGCCCGATCTAATTCCCCATGATTCATCAGGTAATAACCGTAAGTATTCAGAGCTTTATCTCCACAGGCATTTTTATATACACTTCGGGCCAATTGCAGAAGCGTTTGGTCATCCTCCGGCACTCCGTACTCTTCAAAATATTCATGTACCTGACTCACTACTTTATAGTTGGGAGAGGCAGGAAAACCTTTCAGGATCTGGAGCAGGTCCATCTCCAAAGAAGTCACCGGATATTCAACGATCCGTCCGATTTCTTCCCCATCCTGATAAATGATAAAAGTAGGTACCCGATGAATCAGCTTACCTTGTTCTTCCTGCCCGGGGCTCTTTTTGTAGGCCTCGGGTGTTTTGTCCACGTTAACGAGCCGGGTCTTCTCCTTGGGAAAATCCAGGGCATCCAGTATTTTGTAAAAGCGGGGGACCTCCCTTTTACTATCTCCACACCAGGTGCCCATAAAAACATCTACGCTGATACCTTCCCAAGCTTGATCCATTTTACTCAAAAGCTCCATGTCCAGTTGATAAGCCTCATAATTGGCTTCGAACCAATCTTTAAAAGGTTCTTCTAATAAAGCAGATCGTTCAGACAGTCCAAGCAAATCTACTTTCCCGTCATCTCGAGTAATGACTTGATTGATATTTTGAGAAAAAGACTGTTGTGGGTACAAAAAAAGAAGGGTGCTTGCGAATAATAGTGATAGAAAGTTTTTCATGATTTTTTTAACACAATATTACCCCCAAAGCTTACTGCTTGCTCTCAATGACCTGTTAAGGATTCTAAATGAAATGTCAACAACATTTGTACTATCTTATAGAAGTTGTCTAAAAATATTGCCTTTTTTTACCTAAAAAATTAAAAGCATGATCACCCGAACGAGTTATGTATTGGCCGTACCGAACCTCCAAAAGTCAGCCGAGTATTACGAAAAAGTATTAGGCTTCACTGTTTATGAAATCGGCGACCCCGGCTGGCGTTTCGCCGAGCGAGACGGATGCAGGCTCATGCTGGGCGAGTGCCCAGATGCCATCCCGCCTGCTGAATTGGGCGACCATTCTTACTTTGCCTATCTCCAGGTAGATAACATCGATGAGCTGTATCAAGAGTTTCATAGCAAGGGTGCCAAGATCAAATACGCTCCTCAGGATAAGCCCTGGGGTATGCGCGAATTTCCATTAGAAACGATTGATGGGCATCGAATCAATTTTGGGCAACAATTATAACTTACATTTCATAAATCCAGTTCTCTCTTAAATAAGCCGGTTCAAACCCTAACTTCAGCATGTTCCGAAAACTTTGCACCGGGCGCTCCGGCTTATCCTCTGCTGTCTCTGAAAAAGCGTATTGGCAACCCATGTCTTTGGCCTGTTGGAGCCGGGTTTGGAGCAAAAGTCTTTGAGCTCCCAGTCCGCGATAAGCAGGAAGGGTTCCGGCAAAAGCCATTGAGGCATATTCTTGATGAATATATAAGGCTCCGGCTGCTATAGCCTTTCCCTCCAGATAAACCAGGTAATGCCGGTAGCCAGATTTCCCCACAGAAGCGGCCAACCAGGAGGTCATGCGTTTGTCCTGCCAATTAAAGCTATCGAAAATGATCTGTCCATAAAGGTCCGCCTGTTTTTCACTGATCTGGATCACTTCCAGCTTTGAATTGGGAACGGTAGGTACCGGCACCTGCAAAGAGCGGATCAGCTTGGCCCAACGATTATAAGGCCGAAACCCTTTTTGAGACAATAAGTCCGGCAAATCACTTTGCTCGATCAAGGGACTAAGTTGAATAAAAAAGCGCCTGGAGCCCGCCGACTTAAAAAACCGGACTAAATAATCCAGGTCTTCCGAAGTGACTGCCCGGTCTAAACCCAATCCAATCACCCGATTGAGGGCCAGTACATCCAAATCCGGAACAGCCCCGGCGAAAGCGCCGCCGGTGACCGTCCAGAGAGTCTTCAGGTATGAATTTTTGTTATAATACTTGCTCCAATAAGTGGCTTCGCTGAATTCCAGCGCCTGTGCCAGTTTGGAGTCTATGTTCATAGTTGTCTGCATGATAATCATTATTTTTCTCGACTAGGGGTCGGAGGTTCTGTTACGTCTTTAAATAGTAACATCTCCCCTATCCTATCCGAAGCGCCCTGATAAAATCCGGTTTCATGTTCGTAGCCTTTGGGGTTGTAAAAAGTCCCGAAAAGGATGTCAAAAACGGCCAGGTCGCAATAATTAAATTTATGGACACCTTTTGCATGATGCACTGTATGGCTCTCCGGGCGCTGAACGAGGTAACCCAACCAATGAGGCGTATTGATATTCGCATGTTGAAAAATGGCCAGGAAGTTAGTCATCAGTAATACTATTGTGATAGCCTGCGGACTGATGCCTATTAGCAAAGCGAAACAAATACTTCCAAGCACGGTCCATCCGATCATATCGGCCGGGCTAAAGAAAAAGGCCCCGTAGGTATCTAGGCGTTCAGCACTGTGATGCATCTGGTGAAAAGTACGCCACAAAAAATCAGAGCGATGCATGGATCGATGCCAAACATACACCCCTAATTCATACAACAGGGCTCCTGCCAGAGCACCTCCCAAGGCGCCAAGCCCCGATAAATCAAACAAACGGTATTGCTCCAGAAAAGGATCGGTCATTAACGGTAGATAAGACGACAAAAAGAAAAACATCACAAAGGCAGCAAGTCCCTTGATTTTCCAATATTTCACAGTAGGTAACTTCCGGGCAGGGAAAAGAGCCTCCCAGATCATCAGGCCTGCATACAAAGCAATGATAGCAAGTGAAATAGGGTCTAAAATTATTTCAATTGGAGTTGGCATAGTTCAAAAGATTTTTAGGGTTAAGGGGCGATCATCACTTTTTTCACCATCGCCCCTTTAATGTTTTTAAATCGAAAAAAATATAAGCCGCTTTCCAAAGCGCTAAGGTCTAACTGACTGGCAAACGGATCCAGATAGTAAGCAGCTACCTGCTGCCCGGTAGCATTATATACCTCGCAAAAGGTAGGTTCTTGCTCTTCCATTTCCACATACAGCATATTTTTAGCCGGATTGGGAAAAACGCGGACCTCAATGGGCGGTAAGCGGTCGTCTATCCCTGTGACGGGATTTGACACCTCCCTCACAGGCAGGGATGACCAGGGGCAGAAATAGCCCAGTTGTCCTACCCAGTAGGTGGTGTCTCGATCCAGATCAGAAAAGGGGCATCCGCTGCACACTTCAACTGCTAAATCGGTGAGTTCCCATTGGTCGGGTATAAAATGCCAGAGAAAAGTATGATCGGCATTTTTATTATGCCCGCCATTGTTATAGGCAATAGGGCCGTTGATAAAGCGACGTTCCTCCAGTGGCTTACTCAGCTCGGTCAAAACGCTGTTGATCAAGGCCGTGTCGGAAGCGGCTGCGATAAAGGAGGTGTCCTGCCAGTTGCCGTGGCCACATGCTACCCGAAACTCAAAGTAGCGGGTTTGGGCCGACAGGCAGCTCAGTCCTCCCAACAGCAAGGCTGTTAGAAAAAATAATTTACTCATAGATACCTTCATTTTTTGAGATACCGGCAGGCTTTTTTAATTCTTCCTTCTTAGCCCGTTCGGTTATCTCGTTGTGGGTGAATAATACATTTGTGTGTCGGGGACCGGAATGTTGTTCCATCCCGATCAGAGACAAAGGTGGAGGTTTTGACAAGAGCAAAGCAAAAAAAGCCTAGCTACATCAGGTAGACATCCTAAGAATGAGGCCTTATTTTAAGTAATCAATATCAGGCAGCTGGGGTACAGCTCTAAAAACAAGCCTATACAAAAAACAGATTATCAGCCCATTAACAAACAACAAGAGGTGAACACTGTTAAAAAACGAAGCATTCTCACAGGCAGGCCCGGGGAGCTTGCAGGATCTTAGCCAATATGGAAATCAGGGCAAAAGCCCATGCTACAGGCGGACATTATCGGACATTATCGGACAAAAGCGGACAAAAATTTGCTCCCAAATAAAATTTTGTGAATCTTGTGGTAGTCACCTGGTGACTTGGAGTCACCAGGTGACTACCACAAGATTTCCCACTCTAGCATTATTAGACCGGCAAGCCCTGCCCCCGCGGAGCCTCAGGAGGTCAAATTTAAAATCCTCAACCGAAGTGCGTCTTGCTCTCTCAATAAGTCGGCCTCGGAGATGAGTTCCTTCTCCTTTCTGTTATTTAATTCGTGGTATAGTTTTTTTATGGCGGGCATCGCTTGGCGGGCTTTGGGAGAGATCCGTTCTTCGGATTGAGAAAGCTGATGGATCGCAGCTTCTATATGGCCTTTTTTCAGCAATTGCCAAACCTTCTTCCTGAACAGAATTTTCGAATTCGAAAGGCCCAATATATTCTTTACCCAAACCTCTAAGTATAAGAAAACCAGTAACAGGAAAAGCGAGAGATATCCAAGTATGCCTAGCAAAATGAAATAGGCGTCCGTCACCAGGTAATCACTTTTGGTTGTGTTGGAGGCGATCTCGTTTTTCACCACATTATAGCCTAAGTTCTCCACCGTTTGCCGGAGGGTGCCGCCGCCTTTCTCGAGTAATTCGGCCAGGTTTTCATTTTCTTGAAGGGGGAAATATAAAGCCGCCTTAAAGTCCACTTCCGGCAAATAAACATGCCTTTTATATTCATGATCATACCAAAAAACGGCAAACACCAGCATGATAATCGTGGCAGTCATCCCAAAAATTTTGCTCCGCCCGCTCAATAAAAGCATCTCTCCACGGAAATTCCAGAAGTAATAGATAAAAGGGGTAGCTAGTAACAATAGAATAATAAAAAACACCGCCGTACCCCTCGGAGGGGCATTCAGATAAATAAATACAGCCGTTGATAGAACAGCCAGCAGCAACAGGAATTTTCCGAAGTTCATTTTAGCCGGTTAAATTGAATGGGAAATAAAGTGCCCGGACAAATTTAACTTAAAAATAAACACCGCAGTCGACGGCGTATATTTTTAAGTATTTCAACTATCCGGAGTAGTAGAAATAATAGGTACATAATTTTTTTTCAAAAACCATGATGACCTTTTTCCAAGCCTGCGATATAGTAGTAAACAATCGAATTAAAAACTTCTAAAAATTAATACATCATGAAACTTTCAAACATTTTTACCATCGCTTCTATCATCTTGTTTGCTACCGCTTGCGGACCTTCTTATGACGATTACTACTATGAAGATGAATATTATCAAGATGAAGCCTACTACGAAGAGGAAGCCTATTACGAAGATCTCACAGAAGAAGAAATAGCTCAATTGGAAAGAGAAATGGGCGGTGCCTACAACGGAGGAGCAGAAAGATTTGCTCAGGAAGATAATTACAACAGTCGCAACAACGGCGGCCGTTCAGGAGGAAATTTAAAAACTCATACCATTATGGATCCCAAAACAGGCAGACCCAGTGGATATGTACAACTCCCTTCTAACTGGAGATTAACTGAAAAGGCCTGGCTCGGACCAGGTAAAACACGGGTTGAATTTCGTAAAGGTGGCGCCTTCTCCGCCCAACAGCGCCAGATCAATTCTGTTGATCAGATTATTCAACAAGACCTTCTTCCCAAGCTACAACAAAGTGGGCTGCGGCTGGACCGAATCATCGATTTGCCCTCCATTGCCCAAAATAACCAGAAAATGTTCGCTCAATACTGGAAAGCCATGCCCTCACAGGAGACGCATCAGGTAAAAGGTATTGAAATGACCGAGCCCAATAAAAATGAAAAAGGCCTGATCATCGTTCACCTGACCATTTCTCGCTCGCAGTACGGCAGTTTTTCTAACTACTATTCCAACGTGCTGGTATCTGATCCCAGAAGCTATGAAAACGATAAAAAGATCGTCATTAATGCCTTGTCTACTATGCAGATGGACCGCCAGGCAATAGCCGCACACAATCAAAGAGAACAGCAAAAATCCAATGCCAGCTGGTCTGCCCATAACCAAAGAATGCGCCAGAACCAGGCTAACTTTGACTCCTGGCAAAAAACGCAGCAGACTTACAGCGACATCAGCGACATTAACCATGAAGGATGGAAAAGAAGAAATGCCATCAGCGATGCCGGTCACGACAAAACCATCAACGGTATCTGGGAACGCGACGCAGCTGTCAACCCTTACTCCGGCCAGCAGATGAATGTAGAAAGCGGCTATAAGTATTACTACATGAACGCTAACGGACAGTATTTCGGAACCAATGACGAATTCTATAATCCTGAAAGAGACCCTCGCGTCAACCACCAGCAGTGGAGAAGAGTTCAAAGACCCCAAAATAACTATTGATCATTAACTAGTGAATTTTGAAGTGGCTGCCCACCCCCTGGGCAGCTACCTTTTTAAAAGACAACCTTCTGTATAACACCCAAAAAAACAATCATGAAAACGTATTTGATTATTTATTTCAGTCTTTTTTTAGGGGTTTTCGGTTCTCATAACCCTACCCCAAAATGCAGTTTTTTACCGTCCGAGGCTTCAACATTTCGCTGTGACGAAAAAAAGTTGAATTGCCAACATCAGGAAGCCCATTTGCACAACTGCTTAGTCTCTTGCTCTGAGAATGACCTCCAAAAAATTGTCAAAAAAGATACCATGCTTGATATTGACATGGGGTATTTTCCACTTCCCTCTTGCTGGAGTAGCATCGAAAACGGCTTGCAAGGCCCCGACAGCACCATCGCTATTCATGGCCCTCTTGTTTATACGGCCAAATTAAAAACGAATTATGAGGCTACGGAACTATTAGGCCATCAAGCCATTGTGGACAACTGTATAAAAGAGGAGATCATTCCAGAGTTATTTAAGACCAAGTCCCGGATCAAAAATATCTCGTTCAATGAGGAGTTGGCCAAGAGATACCAGGAACACTTTTCTAATCTTTATCCATGTTCGACGCTTCCCGTCTATTTTAAGGTAGCCATCCTGGAGGATGAGGACCTAAAAGGGAAGCCGGGTTTAAGTGTATTGCATTTTATGATTTTTGAGTATGCTCATGGTTATGTACTTCATTACTCGAAAAATAGTTTGTCTGCACAACTGACCAACTATGAGCGGGATAAAAAAGACTATTTACATGCCCTGGCGCATGCCGAATATTTCCCTGAATACGTACAAAAGGTCCGGGAAGTGCAAAGACAAAGTACTCAGGATAGTTGGCATCAGTACAACAATCAGTTGCTGGCCAATTTGAGTTACAGGCATTGGAGGACGCCATGGGAACCTGGTTCAGAGGGCGATTACCGCCCCTGGAGAAGGAGTCGATTTGGCGAGCATGAAAAATACCTTCAATACTTCAACTCTAATGACACGCTTTCTCTATATGATCCCGAAACAGATTACAACATTGAAGATTCGAGTTGGAAAGAGTTAAAATCTGAAGATGCTAAAAATTAGCAGGCTAATAAACCAGGCAGAAGCAAGAGGATTCAGCCTCCTACATAAAGCTCCCAAAGCCAAAAGAAGCATAAAAAGACATGATGTATTAAAGCCTTACGGCCGGCCACCATTCAGGTAGCCGGTCTTTTTTTTGAGAAAATATTTTTTTTCAAAACCCATGATGACCTTTTCTCATGGTCTGCGATATAGTAGTAAACAATCGAACAAAAAACTTCTGAAAAGCTGAATAACACTCAAAAAACAACAAGACCATGAAAGCCAATATGATCATTTTTCTGAGCCTTATGATAAGTTTTTGGAATACCTATAATTCTTTAAATCAACCTACTTCGAATCCGGAAAATTCCCAGCTAATCCACGAGATACATTACGAAATGACCCAGAAGCATTTTAAACCGAGCTGTAATGTCCAAAGAACCATAGCATCCGATAGCATGATCACGGTAAAAAATAAAGAGAGAATTGCACTTTCGAAGAACTAAACCCCAGTAAAGGTTTGATGTAAACTGGATATCGCTGACCGGCTTTTATAGTTGGTCAGCCTTTTTCAAAAAAAAATAATTTTTTTCTAAAAAAGCTGATGACCTTTTTCCAAGCCTGCGATATAGTAGTAAAGAACAACTTAAAAAACCTTATTTAAACGAATACATCATGAAACTGACAACTATTTTTTTCTTCAGCATCCTGTTCTGCCTGGCAAGTGTAAACGCACAAAACGGATACAATGCCTACAACCAGCAAGGAGCAACGAACCCTCAATTTACTAACCCACAAAATGGCCATGTCAAAATGCATACAATTCAAGATCCTCAATCAGGTACGATCGCCGGTTATTTACCTTTGCCGGCGGACTGGCAAGTCACGAGCCACAAATGGATAGGACCGGAAAACACCTCTGTAGAACTACGCATGGGGGGGAGTTTCTCCAGCATGCAGCGCCAGGTGAATTCTATTGACCAGATCCTTCGGGAAGACCTATTACCTCAGATCCAGCAATTGGGTGCTCGGGTTGACAACATCATCGACCTACCGGAAATAGCCCGCAACAATCAAAAGATATATGCTCAATACTGGAAAGCCATGCCCTCACAGGAGCACCATCAGGTAAAGGGTTTGGAACTGACTGACCCCAATACAGGAAGTAAAGGCTTTGTGGTTGTGCATTTTATGCTTTCCGTTTCACAGTACGGCAACTACGCTTTCTACCAGATGAATGTCATGGAAGCGAAAAACCACCGGTACGAGCAAGACAAAAAGGCCGTGATCTATGCACTGGCTAATATGCAGCCCAACCCACAAGCCATTGCAGCACATAATCAAAGAGAACAGCAGAAATCCAACGCCAGCTGGGCTGCTCACAATAGCCGAATGCGTCAGAACCAGGCCAACTTCGACGCTTTTCAGCAAACGCAGCAGACTTACAGTGACATCAGCGACATGTCGCACGAAAGCTGGCAGAGAAGAAACCAAATGAACAATGCCGGGCACGACAAGACCATCAACGGCGTTTGGGATCGCGAAGCTATGGTAAACCCCTATTCCGGCGGACAAATGAACGTTGAAAGTGGGTACAAATACTACTACATGAATCAAAACGGACAATACTTCGGTACGAACGACGAGTTTTACAATCCGACACAGGACCCACAAATGAATCACATGCAGTGGAGAAAAGTTCAGAAACCTAATAATAACGGATACTAGTAGTACAGGCAAATTCCTCCGGCGCTGCCGAAGGAATTTGCCTTTGGATATATCAAAGGACGGGACTATCTTAGGCGTAATATTCTTATCACACCATAAGCATAAACCCGTGACAGAACAGGAAATTTTTGATGGCATAGCCCGGAAGGACAATCGAACCTTTTTGTATCTCTACAACAAATACCAGGACAGTATTTTGAGAATGGTGCAAAAGAACAACGGAAATGAAGAGGATGCCCTGGATATTTTCCAGGAAGGTTTGATCGCCTTGTGGACGAATATTTCGCAAGGAAAGTTTAAGGTAAATGATAAAGCGAAGATCTCCACTTATTTGTATACCCTTTGCCGGAACATTTGGATCAGCAGGCTGAGAAAAAAGAAGTACACACAATCCATAGAAGATAATCCAAATATCCAGACGGTAGAAGTAGAGGACATGACAGAATACCACGAACGAGTCAACAAACTGGAACGCGATTTTGACAAACTGGGAGAAGCCTGTAAAAAACTACTGACGCTTTTTTACTACCAAAAAGCCTCCCTGCAGGAAATAGCAGAAAGTATGGACCTGACAGTTAAAACGGCTAAAAACACCAAGTATCGCTGCATGAAAAGTCTTAGAGCCATTTACAAACCAGAAAATCTGGCATCATGAATGAATTGATCATAGAAAAAATAGAAGCTTACCTGGAAGGAGATATTAGCCGGGAAGAATTACAAAAAGTGGCTGCGGATGCAGGTGTTTCTAACCTGGATCAAGAAATTGAATGGTTTAAGGACAGTCAAGTCGCCATCGAAGCGGCAGGCTTGCGCCAACAATTACAGGAAGTCCTCCCCAAACCAGCAAAAAAAGAAGCCCGGGTAGTGCAACTCAGAAGCATAAGACGCGTGTTGGCAGTAGCCGCCTCCGTACTGGTTATCGTAGTGGCCTATTTCGGACTAAACAGAGGTGGGTCCTCCAGCTTGTATGCCGATTATGAATATGTAGATCCGGGGCTGCCGGTACTGATGAGCCAATCAAAAGATCATCAGTTGTATGATGCCTTGTCCTATTACAGTGAGGGAGATTATGCAGTGGCAGAAGAAAAGCTCCAGCAAATCCAGGCAGATTTTCCCAATAGCGATACACTTTCTTATTACTTAGGCGCCAGCCTGCTTTATCAGGGAAAAACAGAAGCTGCCAAAGGGCCTTTGCAGGAAGTAAGCTCTTTTGAGAATTCAAGATTCCACCAAAGAGCAGATTGGCTGCTCGTGATGACTGCCCTGAAAGAAAAAGATCTGGAACAGGCCGGCACCCTCGTACAAAGGATTTTGGATACGCCGAATCATGAATTCTTAGAAAGAGCGAAAGCTTTAAAAGAGGAATTGAGCAAATAAAATGTACCAGAAAAAATGCATTTACTCAAACAGTGTCCATCAGCGCACATCGGCAGCAAAACAGACCAGACTTCTTTGTAACGCCCAAAAAGAACCATCATGATCTTTCGATCCAGCATCCGCAATACTTATTTATTGTTCCTGGCCATTTTATGCCTGGCTACCCATTTCTCCTTCGCTCAATCGCCGGAAGAGCTGTTGGATAGAGGTCGTCAATACTACAACCAGGACCAGCTCGACTCAGCCCGGCTGCTGTATAATCGGGCCTTCACCCAAGGCGATCCGAATATCCAGATCCAGGCCGTAGGTGGCCTCATCAGTGTGTGTCTGCTCCAGTCAGCATTATCAGAAGCGGATTCCCTTATTGTAGTGGGAGATCAACTCGCACAAGAAAAAAAACTGGATCTGGAGCCGCTTTGCCAATACAAGATCCGGAAGGGAGAGTATTACCGTAGTAGTTCTCAATTTCAAAAAGCCCTGGAGCAGCATCAGGAAGTAGTTCGGCTTAGCAGGAATCAGACAGAAATGCCGCTGGTTCATGCCGATGCGCTTTACTATACGGCGCTGACCTTTGAGCGATTAGCTGAGTACGACTCCAGCCTCCTTTACGTCGATCAGGCCTTTGAGATTTACAAACAAAATCTGGATACGACGAGCATAAAATTTGGGAACATCTACAATGGCCTGGGGGTCTGTTATTACCGGGCGAATCGTTTTGAAGAAGCCAAGCAGTTTTATCTAAAGTCTAAAAAAATTGCCGAAACCCAATTGGGGCCTGTTTCCACAGACCTGGCTTTGGCCCTTTCCAACCTATCATCGATTTCCAGAGCCGAAGAAAACTACAAACAGGCTGTCGCCTATACAGAACAAGCGCTTAAAATATTCCGCATATTAAAAGACGAGGGAAATATTTCCGGTGCTTATTACTCGCTAGGGGTGTTTCATTATTTTCTCGGGGATTACGGCCGAACAAAAGATTACTTGGAGGCCTGTATTGAAATCCGGGAACGATTGTACGACAAAAACCATTATTCGCTGATAGGTCCCTATCAGGTACTCGGTATTGCCTTCGAAGAAAACGGAGATTATGATAAAACACTGTTTTACCTAAAGAAAGCCCGGCCCATTATTCTACACAACTTTGGCCCCGGAAGTATGGATGAAGGATTTAATTACGAGAACACCTCAATTTGCTACAAAAACATCGGCCACCTGGATTCTGCGCTGCTTTACATGCAACTAGCGAATCAAATCCTGGAACCCCTGCGACCTGAAAACGATTATTCCATGGGGGTTCATTATTTTAACTTTTCCAACATAAACTACCTACTCAACAATCCGGAACGAGCCCTTTCCCATCTGGAAAAATCCGCACAAATATATCGGAACCTGGGGCTTGACAACAGTTCTGAATATGCACAAAACCTTGGGCTAAAAGGCTTATTATTAGCGGAGAAAAAAGACTGGACACGGGCAGATCAGGTTTTTGAAGAAGCGCTCAGTTTGATCAAGCTTCCGGAAAGCCTGCAGGAAAAGGACATGATCTATGAATTGGGGCCCAATTCGCTGTGGCTGCTGAATGAATACAGCGATTATTTATATCGAAAATACAAGTCAACTCAAGAACCAGAAGTTCTTCGGCAATTCGAAGACTATTCCCAGACTTATTTGGATTTGTCCGACCATTTCCGACAGCAATTTATTGACCCCTATACGAAAAGCATTTTGATCAAAGATAATGCTAAGGCCTACAATCGGAACATCGGTATATACAATGAGCTGTATCGGCAAACCGGGCAAACGGACTACCTGAATGCAGCTTTTAACTTTGCAGAATATGGCCGGACCTGTCTCCTAAGAGATCTTCAGGATGATAAAATCGAATCCTATGCAGGTATACCCGATTCTGTTTTTCAAAAAGAGCTGGAACTCAAAAAGACCATTAGCCAGTTAAACCAACAATTGTTAAACAGCCCCGATTCTCCAGACCTCAAAAAAGCTTTATTTAACAGCAAAGAAGCCTTAAACAAGCATGTACAAAACACACTGAAGACCAACCCCAGATACTACGACCTCAAATTTAATTCCAACATGCCTACCCTCGAACAGGTACAAACCCAAATGGAAAAAGACGAGATTCTTATTGAATACATGCAGGACGACACAGCCATCTATGCCCTGATCATACGCCCCGACTTCAGCGAATTAAAACATCTTTCAAACAGAGCAGAAGTTGAAACGGCCATTACCGATTGGAAAAACCAGATTGTGCAGCAGCAAAGTGAAGCAGTGCGTAAGACCGGGAAATACCTGTACGAAAAATTGTGGCTCCCCTTCGAGGAAGAACTCACGAAGGATCGGATTACCATCATTCCGGCCGGAGCTCTGTTTTATGTTAATTTTGAAACCTTGCCCCTGGGTGAGGAAAACAAGCGCTTCTTAATTCATCGCTACAATATTTCCTATGCCTTATCGATCAACATGCACTTCTACCAATCGCCTACCGCTACTAAAGGCTCACTGATTGCAGTTGCTCCTGGTTTTGAAGATGAGATCAAGGAGCAATATCGGAACCAGATCGACAGCATGGATTACCTGGATGAAGAATTCCTTCAGACGGTTCGCCAGCCTTGGTCACTCCGGATGGCCAACAAGCTCAAGAAAAAATTCACCAACCAGGTCTACACCGGCATTAAAGCAACAGAAACGAATATCAAGGAGAGTATTCAAAAGGGGAAGGTACTGCTGTTCGGCACCCACGCCATTGCTGATTCAGAGGACCCCCTCCGCTCAAAGCTGGTGCTTAGCAAGGAGATCGGCGAACAAAAGGAGGACGGCTACCTGCACGCCTATGAATTGTACAGTATCCCACTCGAAGCCGAACTCGCCGTACTCAACGCCTGTGAAAGTGGGATCGGCAACCTGCAAGCCGGAGAAGGCATGATTTCCCTGGCATACAGCATTCATTATGCAGGATGCCCCAGTACAGTTATGTCCTTGTGGAAAGTGGACGAAAAAATAAGCACTCAGATCACCGAATCTTTTATGCAATACCTGTCGGAAGGAAAGTCCAAAAGTGAGGCCCTGCGTCAAGCCAAGCTCGACTACCTGAACTCGGCCAAATCCATTCTTCAACATCCTTTTTACTGGGGCGGTATGGTACTGATGGGAAAGGATGGCGAGCTGGAAGTGAAGGAGAAAAAAGGTTATTGGTACTGGATTTTAGGTGGTGGGGGATTACTGGGTATCGCATTTGCATATTTGAGATTTCGAGCTTAAAAAATAATTTTGTCAGGAAGGCTGATTTTGTATAATCAGCCTTCCTGACAAAACCGCTCCATATCCTTCACCGTCATAGGCCCGGCATGACGATTGATTTCCTGTCCATTTTTTACCAAAACAAAAGTCGGCAGGCCGCGTACTTTGAACTCTTTAACAATAGAAGGATAAAGGTCCGCATTTACCTTAGCGATGATCACCTCCTCATTTTTTTCCGTGAATTCTTTGATGACAGGGTTCATCATGATGCAGGGGCCGCACCATTCGGCCCAAAAGTCGAGCAGGATCAACTTGTGTGCTTTTAAAACCTGCTCTTTATTGTCCTTATTCAGCTGAACAATGCGTTCTTTCGGCTTCGATTTGGATAGTTTTTTTGACAAAATCCGGAAAGGCATCGTTATGCCTGCCGCCATTGAAGAAGCCATAAAAATGGAAAAGGCGATGATGTAATGAAAGGTGTTGGTCAGGTTTTTCTTCTGCTGGAAGTTTTCTTCTGACTGATTTTGGTAGTGAATTAGTTTTTCTCTGATACTCATAAATCAAATAACAGGTAATTTCAATACTATGTTTTCCCCTAATGCCAATCCATCCACATGCCCAACGATCGATTCGTCTTTGGTTTTTAGGTGCAGATGCATATTGGTGGTATGATGGGTAAAAATAGCGTGGTGACTGCTGGAGTAAAAGCCCAGCATATCTGCTTGCCGGTCATATAAAGTGCCGTTTGGTCCCGATTTCCTATGTTTTTCGTGAGAATGCTCCATATCGCCTTCCTCCCAGTCGATGGAATGCCAATTGATAGTAGAGAATGTGCCTTCCAGCAAAAACGGGAAAGGCTTGTTCACATCGATGCCGTGTTCTGCTGCCGTTTGCGCAATGTAGGATTCCAGTTCTTCGTACGTTTGAAGTTTTTCGGGAAGGCCAAAAGATGTCCATTTGTTGACACTTGCATATACTAGCAGGGAGGCCTTATGATCAAAAGATTGTTCGATGGTTAGTTTTCCGCTATCGGCAGCAGTAAGGTAAACCTGGCCATCCAGAATAAGGATCTCGCCTTTTAGTTTTTCTCTGGCCCCCAGGGCATAAAGGTGATCGATGTCTTTCAGCTCGGCCAGGTCTGCTTTGGCGGAGATGTCTCCCTGCATCATGAAGTTTTTGAGGGCGCCGTGGTGGATGACTTCGAAGCCTTCTGCCTTTTTGTTTTCATTAGTGCAGGCAATAAAAAGTAAAATCAATAAATAGAATGAGGTCCATTGAATTTTCATGGAAATAAATGTATAAAAAAATAAAAAACCGGCGGCCGGGGGCCGCCGGTTTTTTATTTTTTTATACTCTTCATATGCCCATCCATACCCGTCATTTGCCAATGCCCTAAAGCAATCGGAATATTCCCCATCGAGTTAAGTGTATCAAAAAAGCCTTTGAGTTCAAACGGCTCATTTTTCATTTCCTTCATTTTAGCATAATCCATCATGGCCGCCTCCAGCAAATGTTTTCCCGTAATATAACTGGAACCGTAACCTGGCTGGCGGAGATACAGATGCTGCTCAAAAATACGCAGTTCTTCCTCCGTTTTCATCCAACCACGAGGCGTATATTCCGAATGGATCCCGCCGGCCTCCGCCATGGTCATTTCATTGGCATGGGCGTACAGGGACCCCAGGCCACGGGCAGCTCTTTGAGAAATCATAATGTAAACGATCTCTCTGACCCTGGGGTCATCGTCATACAAGCCGGCGTCCATGAACATTTCTTCCACAGCGGTAGCCGTTCCTTCATTGCGGGAATCGAAGATATTATAGAGTAGCGGCCCGCGACGGATCTCGCTTGAGTGAGGCTCCGTATCCATACGGGCCAGTTCAAACCAGTGATAGAAATGGGAGTACAGCGGCCGCTGATCGAGGTGAGCGGTGATCCAGAAGAAGTTACGCGTTTCTTCCGGCACAAAGCCTCCCAGATGCTCGCGCAGGGCAGGCTCGAAGTAGTCGGCAACCGTTACGATCTCATCCTTGGCCAGGAAATCCAGCAGGCTGCGAGCAGAACGCTCGGCCATTTCGTCGTACATTTCGGGCGAATTAGCCGGTACTAGTTCGGGTAAATAGCGATTGCGATGCTCTTCCAGCTTGAGGGAAGCCCAGGAACGGGCCAGCTCGCGCTTGAGGATCATCACTTCATCTTCCCAGGTAAGCGGAACGAGGTGAACATTCTGCATGTACCAGGTATAATTTTCTTTTCCGATTCCGGAAGGCCCCGTCTTTGATTCGGCTTCCGCTTCCAGCCAGCTGGCCAGTTCATCCGTTGAAGTAATGGCTTCCTGAATGGCCGCCACGATTTCCTGGTCATCGCTGAGGCCTGGTCGGTCCTGAATGGACTTCAGGTTAGCACTTTGCGATTTGACATCCCGGATTCCGGCGATCCAGAGGTCACGGGCATTGCCGGTCAGGTTGAGCTTGGCTTGCTCGTTCAGCGGTGGAATGACACGCAGGTCGCCCAATAGTTTTTCCTTTGCCTCTGCAGTTAAAGGAAAGTCGTAAGTCCAGATCTCGGTGGTCATATGATGCGTCGGACCTTCATGGGCAGGCACATCCGAACGAGACATCCAGAGCGATTTGTAAAAAGCCGGATCCCGCACCCAGGGTTTGAGTATGTTGTGGTTAAAATCATAGCCGTTCATTTCGGCCCAAACGATGTGCCAGTCAACCTGCTCGGGTACGGACCAGCCGGTGGTGTCCATCGCCAGCAGGCGAGCCTGTAGTTGCTTGAATTCAGGCCAGCGTTTGTTGAAGGTCTCGGCCGTATAGTCCGGTGCTCCTTCGCGCAGCGGCGGCCTTTCAAAGTCCCGCCATTCTTTGAATAAGGCAACCAGGTCCTCGTATGCCTTAGTGACCTCGGCATTGGATGGTGCAGTAGATTGCTCTTCTTGAGGTTGGCAACCAAATAATGTGATGAATAAAAACAGGAGTAGGTAAGGTTTTTGAATCATTGTGATAGTTGTTTGCTTTGGAGCAAGATAAGGAATTAAGAAAATAATTCATCTTTTCTCTTCTCCATTTCCAGGGCAATGGCTCTGGCATCCGCCCCATGCTGCTTCAACTCTTCAATGATGTTACCATAACTTTCGAGGTCCCGATCCTGGCTTAGCTTGAATATATTATCCATGTCCAGGATTTCAATTTCAAATCCTACGATGGCATTCATTACCCTATCTATAAACGCTGCCGGAAGATTATCAAATACGGTGGTAGACTGAGGGTTATTATCTTCAAAATGCAGGGTGGTTTTCCTGAGGATATCTTCCAGGCCTTTTTCGTCCAGAAATCGGATGTTGCCTTTCACATGCACGCTCATGTAGTTCCAGGTAGAGGCCATGTAGGGATCGCTGTACCAGGTGCCGCTCACGTAGGTGTGAGGGCCTGTAAATACAACCAGAACATTTTCGTTTTCCAGAAACGCCTTATGGTGGTCTGTATTTTTCATGATATGACCTCTCAGGACTTGTTTTCCATCGATTGTTTCAATGAACACCGGCACCTGAGTAGCCACCGGCCTGTTTTTACTATTGCAACCGCTTAGAAATGCGAAGGGATGTTTTTCTATGAAGGCTTCAATTCTTTGGGGATTCTTTTCTTTGTAGTAGGGTAAGTTGTACATGTTGTTTGATTAAATTTCATCGTGAGGCACTCTTGGAAATTTTAAAAATACACAGAATTTGACTCTTATTAGATCAAGCCTCTTCTGTTATATAATATTGGTTGAGAAGCCCGCCGGAGAGCGGGCGGGCGGATGCCCTGACACATTATTTCTCTAGTTTCCAAATTGGTGAAATACCTATCGGGAAATGCTCATTTTTTATCAGTTGATTTTTCTATCGAACTGGCATGATCTTTTATGATGTACCATTGGTCGTTGTACTTTTCCAGACCATAGCTTACGATCATTCTGTTAAAATAGGGTTCTCCATTTCTATCCGGTTCTCTGTATACGATCTCGGTAATAGCAATTCCAATTTTATCTCCTATTTCGGTATTTAAGATCTTTGTTTCAAATGTCCAGCTGGTATCCTGAAACCATTCTTCGTGATACTCCATGAAGCTGTCAACGGAATGCATAATTTCCGTTCCCGGAAGTATGAGTTGCATTTTCCCCTCGGGCGACATCGTGCTTTTTAAGGAAATCAGGTCCTTGTTCGAGACGGCATTCAGATGCTTTTCAAGTATGGCGACAAATTCGCTTTCATTTTGAGAGGAGTCAATCTCTACTTTTTCCGGTTCACTGCCAGACTGCTGACTGTTGCAGGAGTTGAGCAGCATAAAAAAAAGCAGCATGACACATAATGAAGAAATCTTAAGGTTTTTCATATTAAAATGTTTAAAGCTTTTCATTCTATTTTTCATGTTTTGTAGGTTTAAAATGCTTCGATAGAAGTTCTTTCCTGCTAATTTAGTGTTTTGATCCAGGCTTTGAAGGTAAGCCCCGTAGAGGGCAGGGCTGCTCTATTCGTTTTGTTGCCACTGACTTTTACTTATCCCATAGCAGAGGCATTGTTCATATTCGGGATAGTCCTTTAGTTTCGGGTGATTAAATTCCCCTATTTTTTTCATCCCTATTTTTTTCATTACGTTTTCTGATTTAGCATTTTTCTCCGTACAGGTAGAAATGATGTTCTCTAAATTCAGTTCGTTAAACGCCCATTCAAGGCATTTTTTTGCGCCTTCGGTCGCATAGCCTTTTCCCCAGGCTCTTTTTTTCAGTCGCCAACCTATGTCAACGGCTGGAGTGAAGTCAGATTGATAATCTTGGTATGCAAGGCCAATGAATCCAATGAATTCGCCACTTTCTAAAACCTCTGTTGCGAAATAATTAAAGCCGTTAGTTGCATAATGATTGATCAAACGGTCGATGTATGCGGCAGTTCCTTCTTCGGTCATTGGCTTTGGAAAATGTTCCATTACGTCCGGGTCTGCATTGATCTTCGCAAATTCTGGCAAATCTTCTTGGGTCCAGTTGCGAAAACCGAGTCTTTCAGATTTAAAGATGTATGCTTTTTTCAATTTCATCCAATAAGATTTCAAGCTTTTTAATCAATTCCATTTGCCCGTCTATTCTCAAAACTTTACAGTCGAGTAGTTCAATCCAGTCGTTATGCACTTTTAACGATCTTCCGCTAAATTCAGGGTTTTCATATTGATTGGCCCATTCTAAAAATGCCTTTGATGTCTCTTGGATTTTTTTGTCGGTGAGAAGCTTTTCTCCGTATCGCTCCATTTCACGTTTTTTCAGGCGTTGCATTCTTTCGTTGTTGTCCAATCGAATGAAAACGGCTAGATCAAAAGCCGTTTCCCATTCTTTTCCCCAACTTACCATTGAACCACTCACGACTACATGCTCATACTTGAAAAAATCGGCTTTTAGCTTTTCATTCCGTTCTATTAGTGGTATTTTTTCCTGAAAAGGCGGTACTGTTTTTTTCCAATAATAGTTATCAGCATCCAGGTGTTTGAAGTCTGTCCTTTTCTCAATTTCATTGCCCAATGTAGTGGTTCCGGAACCAGATGCTCCAAATAGTAGAATTTTCATTTAAAAGTTTTAATGTTCAGTCCCCTATTGCGGGTATTCGAATTCGGATTGGGTTATTTTCTATTCTTTCGGAAATGTCCTTTTAAATACGACCAATGGTCGGGGATCAGCACCGTAGCGGGTTAAAGGCAAATTCTTTTTCGGCTTGAAAGATACTTAATTGAGAAGAAATTGGTTCAATTACGGTCTACAAACAGCCTCAGAGAGGTGTCATATGGGTAACAAGATGATAACTTCCGCTTATAAAGCTCCGGCCATACGGCCCGCATGGGCGGAGCTTCAATAATGTGTTACCCCCCTTCCCCATGACTGATTGGCGTTACAGAATATGGACTACACCCTTTGAGGGTGTCTGGTTTTCGGCGTTTACGCTGAAATATTGAGAGCATCAGACTAAAGTATGATAACCAGACATTCGTGCCTTAGGCAGACAAGTGTGAACCCCGCCTGCGGCCGGCAGGAATGTAGTCCAATTCTTTACCTAATTTTTTTAACGCCATTCAACCGTGGATGATAATAACTATTCCATAATAATCGGAATATCACTTACCACCTTCCATTGATTGTCTTCATCCTGAATCAGGATAAGGTACTTATGCATATCCGATGTGGTATCCGACCTGTAAAGAAGGTCTACGATGGCGGTGTGCCCTGTGATTTTGATGTCGTTGTATTGGATGTCATAAGTGGTACCGCCTACTTTTTCGTTTTTCATCATTTCAAGGTAAACCTCTTTTGAAAGGACGGTGGCTGTTTTACTGCCCTTAAATCGATTAGCTACAACCCGGTAGTCCTCATGTAAAAGTTCAGCAAGCTGCTTGACATCTCTGTTTGCAGCAGCAGATTCAATAAAGGTAACGGTCTCTTTAATTTGCTTTACCATGGTTTTCTGATTTTGTGCCTTCGCATTCAAAAGGCTGATGGTGCTTAAAAAAGCCATTAGGATTAAATTTCTCATTGTTTTAAGTTTATTTTATGGCTCAAAACTATGGAGAAGCCCAGCCTTTTCTTTTGACGAACGTCACAAAATCATCCTTCAAATCCTTTTCCGGATTCTACTCAGCGATTCTCTACTTATTCCCAGGTAGGAAGCCAAATATTGGAGGGGGATCTGTTCAATTAACTCCGGCCTGTTTTCGAGGATGTATAAATACCTCTCTTTAGGGGAGTAGGCGGTTAAAAAGGAGGAATACCTTTGTTCGATTATGGTCAGTTTTTCCAAGATCATCCGCCCTAATTTTTGGTAGAAGTCGGATTTTTCATAAAGCGCTGTCAACTTAGCTTTATCAAAAAAGAGGACGGTACTGTCTTCAATGGCTTGCAGGTTTTTTTTGGAAGGCGTATGGTTGGTCATACTTTCAATTTCTCGCAGAAAGTCGTTTTGAAAGTAAAATGCGGTATTTATTTCCTTGCCATCATCATTTAGGTGAAAAGTCCTGATGATACCACTAGACAAGAAGTACACAGCCCGACAGATTTGCCCTTGTCTTAATAAGTAGTCTTTTTTCTTTAGGTTCTTTGTTTCTATAATGGACTCAAATGTTTGCCAGTCTTCATCCGATATTTTCAGGATTTTGTCAAAGGTATGCTTTAAGGATGGGTACATCTTTTTTTACTGTTAGAGGCGTTAGTACTTATTCTATAATCCTATGCTCTTTCAACCACTCTACCATAGTTTCATAATAATTATCACAAGCTTGCCATTTCAAAGCTGATAAATCTTCATGCCATCCACAGGTGATACACTTTTGCAGATTATGGTTGCAGTTTTCGAATACCTGTACAGTTAATTCGGCCTTAGGGTAGCGTACCAGTTGCCTTCTACAAAATCAGTCCTCCCGTATCCGGGAATGATTATTATGATCGCTTTAGACTTTTGGTTACGGGGTTTTTCAATCAAGCCTCGTAAGGTCTTGTTCTCGAACTGAAATTCAAAGGGTTCTGAGGAAGCTTGGCTGAACGCTTTTGGAATCACCAACAGCAAAGTGATGATTAGAATGGTGGTAAAAGCTGTTAATTTTCTCATGCTTATCATAGCGTTCATTTTGTATATACATTGTTGTCTTATGTCTTATAACTTTCTTTTTATTTCACAAGGATTTCCGTAAGCCAACACATTATCAGGAATGTCCTTTGTCACAACACTTCCTGCACCAACTGTCACATTATTTCCTATTGTCACCCCCGGAAAAATAACAGAATTTCCGCCAATCCATACATTATCACCAATTAGCACTGGTTTGGTTGAGGTTAGGTATCGGGTGCCAGGTCCTTGCTGAACAATTCGATCAGAAGCTTTCAATGGGTGTGTTGCTGTATAAATCTGGACATAAGGAGCTATTAAACCGTTTTCACCAATTGATATTTTATTATCGTCTAAGAACATACAATTAGTATTCACAAATGTATTCTCACCGATTGAAATGTTTTCTCCGTAGTCACAATAAAATGGCGTTTCAATCCAAACACCGGCTCCTTTAAACTCAAAGAGTTCGTTTAAGATGTGTTCTCGCTCTTGAAATAAATCTGAATCAAGATTATTATATCGTTTCAATAATTTGCGTGCTCTATGATAAGCTTTAATCAATTCAGGATCTCTTGAATCGTAATAATCCCCATTCAACATTTTTTCTTTTTCAGTCACTGCATTTTTTTAAGGTATGGTAGTGGTGTAGGTATACGCTCTTGCAGAGGCATGCTGAAAAGCGTTTGCTATGCACATTATTGTACACAGTTTTTATTCACCTAAAATCCAGTTTACCAAGTCTTTTTTATCTACAATAGCCCAACTATGAGGATGTCGTTCGCCATTTGCTCTGTATCCTTTATTAGTTGTCGGAATATATTCAACATTTTCATATTCTTTCTCATCTAAACTTTCAGATAATTTTTTCATATAGAAAGCGTTCATTTGATCATAATCAGCCATTCGATTTTCTTTCCACCAAAGAGTATCAGGTTCTGTATAAAGTCTAATTTTAGTCCTTTTTAATTTCTTCAGATTAGAAATATTGTCTGTGCTATATGTGAATACAGCTTTGTCCTCATATTTACTAATATCGTCTTTCGGATTTCCGAATTTACCGCCTAAAGTCTCTAACAACCAAGTGCTTTCTTGAATTGAAGGTTCTGAAAAATTTCGTTCTATATTTTTTTCTGAAGATTTATACAATGCAGCCAAGTCTATTGGTGAATCAACAATAAATACGCCTTTTGGGTCAATATAGAATTGCTTCATCCCGATTATAAAATTGCTTATTAAGAGACTGACAACTCCACCGCTTGAAAAGCCTCCGATAAAGATATTTTCAACTGGCAACTGATTTCCCACAATAACCTTCTGTAAGTCTTTTGCAAGTTGGTGTTTTTCACTTTCCTCAAGCCAAAGCTTTTGATTAAAATTTGATAATAATACAGCAATACTGTTTTCTCTTGCAATATCAAGGATTTTGAATTCCCTTTTTATATCTTCTGCATTTTCAGGATAACCTCCGAATAAAATTAGAACGGCCTTTACTTCTTTATTTGGTTTATAAAGTTCGTAATCTTCTTTTATGACTTCCGTAAACGCTAATTTTTCAGAAGTTGTCTGTTTTAGTTTTTTCTGTTTACAAGAAACAAGTCCAATAAAGGTGAGTATTAGGATTATTGCTGTTTTTTTCATTCGTCTAATTGTGTACAACGATAGTGCATATGCAGGCCGCAGAAACCGCAAGGCTTGGCGAATGCACCCTGTTCCAGGCAGTAACTCTATTCGTGAACGATGATTGAAGTATTATTCAATTCCACCACTTTACTTCCAGAAGAAAAAGCACTTTCGATGGTATCAAAATTCTGCTC
>JAUIKE010000081.1 GCA_030430845.1 Bacteroidia bacterium
CCTTTAGTAGTTTATCGAATTGATAGTTGACCCATAAGCCCAGGCTGTGATTCGGAGCATTTTCAAGTTCATTACCACTTTCGAAAACCACATCGTCTAATAGTTCCGTTTGCAGATACGTATAATTAGCGTTCACGCTTAATTGGTCAGAAACCTTACCGCTTAAGTCCAGCTCTATGCCTCTGCTTCGCTGTGCATCAGAAATGTACAGGATGTGTCCATCAATCGACACCTCGCTGGGGTCATAGTTCAGTCCTCTTGCATCAGCAAGGCTGCTTAAGATAAAACCGGGCTGATTTTCTTTTCTCAATTCAAAAGCAATTAAGGTCACCCCTAATTTTTCCTCAAAGAAATTGGCTTTCACCCCTCCTTCCAACTGCTTGCCCAATGTAGGTTCAAGAAATTCTTCGGGCTTATATCTGTGCCGGCCATTCACCTCAAAACTTTCTGCATAAGAGGTGTAAAGGGATACATTGGGTTTCAATTTATAAACGATACCAAATCGCGGGATCACCGGTTTGTCGATCACGTTCAAATAATCAGCTGGCCGTTCAGACTGGTTGTCATAGGCTCTGTCTCTTTTGTACCAGTTAAAGCGGATGCCCATGAGTAAATGAAGCCTTTGGTTGAAGAGCATGAGTTGGTCCTGGAAATTCAGTCCTGTCCGCACTTGTGTGTCCCGGTACGGGCTGGCGGTGGCGGTCAGTTCCAGGATATTAGGCATCAGGGAAGGGTCCGGATTGTTAAAGGAACCGATCGAATTGGGAAAACGCTGATAGGTGATCCGGTCACTTGAATAGGTATAATCAAATCCGATTAACGCATTGTGTTCAATACCTCCCGTTTTAAAACTGTAATTTGCCTCCAGCAGATTGGCATAATTCTTTAGGTCGTTGAAGGTGGCTGAGTTTCCGTATTCAATTACGGGTTCGTTTAGAAAAATGTCCTGGTTGTCGTTCACTAAGTCTACATCCAAAGCCTGTATAGCCGGGTGATTAGCCGGATCGGCGCTATCAATGCCAAAACTATTGAGTGAGACGGTTTCTCCAATACTGTAAATCCAGTTTTGCCAAAAGCCTCTGTTCAGTCGCGACACGGCCTGATATTGATTCGTCAGCCTCAGTTGAAGGTCCGGAAGCAAATTGTACTGGAGGCTTGACACCAAACTGGTTTCTGTAAATTCATTTCTGGCTACCGGATTACCATAAAAGCGGCTGTATGGTACGGACTGCGCCTCTTCAAGCGTTACACTGGGCACAAAAATACCGGGGTCTTCTACACTTTTATCATCCCGTAAGAGCCCCTCTACACTCCAGCTTAATTTATCATTTGGCCGGAACAAAACAGAGGGGGCGATCAGAACATATTCATTGGACACCATATCCCGGTAGCTGTCCGATTTTTCATAGGTTGCATTAAGTCGCATAGAGAGGCTTCCATCCTCACTAATTGCCCTGTTTATATCGAGTGAAGGGCGTATGAGGCCCCATGAGCCTCCGGTGAAATGCAATTCTGTAAAGTCGAACGGCCGGGGCTTTTTAGTGACGAAGTTGATCACTCCTCCTGGTGAAACATCACCATACAATACCGAAGCCGGGCCTTTTAAAATTTGAACTTCCTCGATATGATCTGAAAAATGGTTGCCTTCATTGGAAATCAGCAATCCGTTTCTTCGAAAATTGGAATCATTTAATAAAAAGCCCCTGGCTGAAACATTCAGTCTGCGAGAACCGTTTCCCCAGGCTGCTGTATTCTGAATGCCGCTAACATTTCGGAAGACCTCTCTGAGGTTAATGATTTGCTGTTGTTTAATAAGCTGCCTGTCTACCAGTTGAACGGCCATTGGAATATCAATTAGCTCCATCGTACTTCTGGTAGCAGAAACTATTTGCTTACGCTGACCATATACCGTTACATTGTCAAGCGTAAAAGAGGATTCTTTTAATTCAAAATCGATCCTTAGCGTTTCATTAGAGGATAGGTTCACCGTTTTAGATTCACTTAAATAGCCGATCATACTGGCTGTAACGGTATATTCACCGGCTGGAAGATCCGAAATCGTAAAAATCCCCTCCTCGTCGGTGGTGGTTCCTGTTTGTTGATCCAGTATCACATTGGCCATAAAAACCGGTTCGGAATCGGGCCCTGCAACAGTGCCTGTAATTTTACCTGTTCCCTGGGCGCTGAGGTGGTTACCGGAAATAAATGATACCAGTAAGGCAATTAAAATTAGCCTATCAAATTTCATCCGCTATTAATTTTTTGATGTTAAAAATGGTTCGAGTATTTGATTAAACTTTGTCGGTTCTTCCCAAAACATGGCATGACTAGAAATGCCTTTAACCTGAGCATAAGGCGCATTTGTTTTAAGCCAATCGGCTGCCTGGTCATACCAGGAATCTCTGACCAGAAAAAGTGCAGGAACCTCTTTTTTTATAGCTCTGACTTCTTCCGTAAAATCTGAGATGAGGCCGTCAACATAAAGACTCAAAGCAACGTTTGAGGGCGTCATCTGCATCTCTTCATTCATCCATTCCCGGCTCTGGCTGTCAACAGGTTTTTTAAGCATCCAGTCAATGATGCCATCCGTGTCGGACTCCTGCATGACCAGGCCCTTCAAGCTACTTCGGTAACCATCGAAAGTTCCATACACCCACTCTGTTTGGCGGTCGCCCACCCACTTTGGCGACTCATCGATAAATACCAGTTTGTCGATTTTATCAAAGCCAAAAGCACGGATGTACTCATAGATCGTCAAGCAGCCGCTTGACCAGGCCACCAGCACCACTTTGTCCAGTTTTTTATCCGTCAGGATTTGACGCAGATCCGAAGCATGCTCCGCATAATGGTTCCCGAAAGAAGGTTTATCCGACCGGCCCTGCCCTCTAGGGTCGTAAGTGATCACTCTGTATTGCGTTGAAAAATGCTTTTTCTGGTGCTCAAAAAAACGGTGGGTCATTCTCCAGCCCGGCACAAACAGCAGGGGCTGGCCCTCCCCTGCTTCTTCAATGTATATCCTGGTTTTATCCTCCAGCGTATGGTATATTCCCTGGCCGTATAAGGAACAAGTGACCAGACAAATAATGATGATGCTAAAAAGTCTCATAAATCTTCTTTGACAGGGATTCTCTATAATTGATTTGCAAATAGTTGTGTCGTTTCACGAGCGTACCAAAACCTTCAGGTGTAATTTCCGGCCGTTCGGGGCCAATCAGGGTGGCCACATCTCCTACTTTTACCGGAGTATTTTCACCGAGCGAGACATTCGCATGACTGGCATTTACATTTACAACCGGATACAATCGATCGCCGAGTAACACCTTTGCACCATTCTCTGCGCCACTATCATACCCATCGGCCCAGCCTATCGGCAGCGTAGCGATCCATTCGTTTTTTTGCACCTTATAGAACCGGGAAAAGCCAATGGTCTGCCCCGGCTTCAATTTTTCGAGGCGGATCACCGGCGCTTTCAATTTGAATGGTATCTGCATCGGGTACTTGGATGCTGCTTCCATTTTGGCAAGCGGGAATGAACCATGCAGTAAAATACCGGGCCTGACAGCATCCTGCCAGGAGTCCGACAAATCCAACAAGGAGGAAGAGGGTGCCAAATGTTTTATTCCGGTAGATATCCCGTTTCGCCCGAGTTCAAGTGTGATGTGCTTAAACCTGCGTATCTGTTCCTGGGCGAAGTCTTGAGGAGTTGTTAAGGTGGAGAAAGCCTGAGTGATGCTTAGGTTCGGAACAGCCGCCACCTTTTTCGTCAGTTGGATCGCTTCCTGGTAAGGGATACCCATTCTGCCCAGGCCGGTGTCGATGTAGATGGCTACGCTTATTTTCTTTTCTGTCGATTTTGCCAGTCGTTTAACTTTTTCAAAGGTGGCATTCGAATAAATACTCAGGGTGATGTCGTGTTGTATAAGTGCCTGAGATAATTCCACATCAAAATCTCCCATGAGCAAGATGGGTTTCGAAACACCATTTGACCGTAAAGCAATGGCCCGATCATCTCGTACCATAGCTATTCCTGAAACGGCCGCTGACTGATCCAGTATTGTAGCCACTTCCACATCTCCTATTCCATAAGCATTGTTTTTCAGTACTGCCAGCAAGGGCCTTCCGTCAGCCATTTTGCTGATTTGGGCGGCATTATGCAAATAAGCTGATCGGGATATTTCTATCCAGGGTTTACTTTTCTGGAGGTCGTTTTCTGATTTGACCTTTCGGCCCGCGCTAAGTGGAGCCGCATACATCATGGCAACGCCCATTAAGGCAGTGTTGATAAATTTCCTTCTGTCTTTTTTCATAGGTGATTTTTCAATTTATTTCCACTTGGGTAGTCCTTTATTCTGTTTTGTCCCCTCGTTTGGGATATAGGGTGTTTCTTCGAGCATCCACTTTTTCGCTTCCTGTCCCTTTAAATAGTGATCAAAAAACTCTTTCAGTCGGGTCTGTAGATCGATTCTGTTGGGCTCTTTTCTCATACCGTGCCCCTCCCCTCTGTACGAAAGAAAGACAACCGGTTTTTTCAGATAGCGTAAAATGCTGTAGAACCCAAAGGAATGTTCCCATTGCACCACCTTGTCATCGGTACCGTGAAATAATAGCAAGGGGGTATCCATCGTTTGGGCGTTAAACACAGGAGACTCAGAAATGTACATTTGAAGGTTGGAGGTGGGATCGGTGCCCAGCCTCCCCTGGGAGATCATGTAATAATCCTGTTCATTACTTCCATTGCTTACAATATCAATATTGAATCCCTGAACAAGATTACTCACTCCGGCACCGGCTGCAATAGCGGCAAACTTATTTTTTTGTGTAGAGACGTACATGCCGCAGTGCCCTCCAAAACTGAAGCCATTATAGCCAATGCGTTCTTCATCCACATAGCCCAATTCAATGACTTTCTGGATTGCAGCATCGATACACTCGTGCATATCTGAATGCGGCGTTCCTACATTAAAGTGAATGTCGGGCATGAGGAATAAGTAATCCTCGGACACATACAGCCGCTCAGGCGTAGAAGAGCCACGAAGATGTGGCAGGGCATAGTGATAGCGCAGGTTGGAGAGCTTTTCGTAGGTATATACGATCATGGGTAACTTTTGCCCCTTCTTGTAGTTCTCCGGTATACTCAAAATGCCTTGAAGAGGCACCCCATCATCATTGGTATAGTCGATTAAAATGCGCTTGCCCCACTTGTATTTTTCCTGTTGCGGGTTGGTATTCGTTATTTTCTTTGGGTTGGAAAAGTTATGGTCACTCAAGTAGGCCTCGAAGAAATTTTGGTAGTCTCCCATTCGGTATATAATCGCATCGGACTTTTTGGCTTTCACGATTTTATAGGCCGGATGAGTACCGAGAAACCTGGCGGCTTGGAAAAAAACTTCCTTGAGCTTATTGCTTTGCAAGGAATAGAAGCCTTCATATTTGGTTCTTGTATGAAAGGCATTCAAAAAGTGAGGCTTGGAAAGGTCGATATAGCGCTCGGCTACCTCTTCCTCCCTGGCAAAGCTGACATCTTCAAACCGAAAACGAATGGAATCCTTAGGGTTAACAGCTGCTGTTAGATTTTGTGCTTTGGCACTATTATCAAGCGGCAGTAACCATAAATCCAATTTATGATTAAGCAGGACTGCATTGCGGTCTTTTACCCAACCTACAAAGCCATAATTGGGCGAGTAACCAAATTTGTCGTAATCCACATCAATAAAGGAGACTTCTAACCCATCGGTAATGTTCTTTTTTTTGTCTTTATCAAAATCGTAGCACCAGTAGTGTTCCTCATCCCAAAGAATAGCCTTCGTGCCGTCTGGTGACATCCATATTTGATTGCCGGCCCCCGAGCGGTATTTTTTCTCAATAAGCTTTTTCTCCGCTGTTTTGAGATTGATGCGGTATAAATCGCGTGTAGTTACATCCCAATCTGAGATATAGGCCCGGTTATCCGTTCCAATCACCCAATTGTCCGTTCCTTCACTGAAAATCAATTGCTGGATTTCTTCACCCGTCAATGGCACTATTTTGTTGGAATGACGGAAGAAAATAGCGTCATAGGTCTCGTTTTTTTTCCTTTCACTTTCCATGATGCGCTGGGAAAGCAGTTTTTTGTCTTTCCAGTGCCAAACCTGAACGGTCGATCCTTCTGCCCCGGTCTCTTTTTTAGCTTCTTTATCGTCTTCCTTATGCTCATTCTTCTTGAGCTTTACGAATAATCGTTCACCGTCTTCACTCCAGGTGATGTCTGAAGATTTTCCTGAGTTTGCTGCCAAACCCATATTTTCAGGCATTTCCTTTATTTCTTCGACAGGATATTCAACGGCCTCCAGTTGCCCGGAGTGGATGTTATTAAGTACCAGAATACTTATACCGGAGTAATCAATCTCCTTTTCCTTTTTATTGTATTTGTAGGCGGCGAGTGCATCTTTGCTGCTATTCCAGGATAGGTTGGAAAAAATAAAATTCCCCGTTTGCAGTGCCTTGGTGGTCCGCTCTGCCGGGTCGTATAGATAAATGCCGTTGCCGCGCTTATCTTCCGATTGGATGGTATAGACAATATAGGGCGACTTTTTATCTACCAGATACATTCCGACATTACCAATAAAGTGTTCCCTGCGATTGTCCAGATCATAAATCACAAGGCTGTTCTTATCATCGGTGATAAAATAGTTTTTATCCTCTAAAAAGCGGTAGGAGGCATCCGACTCATATCTTACCGTAAAGCCGGAGCTTAGATGTTTTAGCTCTATAAAAGTCGTGTCCTTTTTTTCTTTACCGGCGTCTTTGTTATCCGTCTTTATTTTGTAGGCCACCCAATCTGATGCCGAAGAAAACACCGCTTGATCGCCATCAGGTATTTCATATTTTAAGTCCTCTTTTGCGTGGTGGATGTAGAGCACATCGGATTTGTTATTTTCGGTATAAAATTCACGACTGGTTTGCTCGACGAGATTTTCCAGGATCGTGTCTTTTTTGGATTCGGACTTATCAAGCAAATGATAATGTGTGGTGTACCACTCTCCATTGTCTGATAATTCAAAGGAATTCATTCTCCAAAGCCTGGAATCGTTGAAGGTAAGTGGTACTTTTTCAGATTGGGCGAAAATGGAATTGGCCCCTACCGAAGGGAAAAGCAGAACAGCAAACAGGATGAAGGTTTGGAGGTAATTCATGTTTTTTATTTTTAAATCATTCATAATTTCTGTTTCAAGTTGTAGCGAATACACTATACCTTACCCTCACTTAAATACCTCCTCCTTCAGCTTGAAAACTTTATTAAACTCCTGATCAACAGGCTCGCCCAATATGCGTTTGGCCGCATATTCTCCAATAGCAGGCCCGTGCTTAAACCCATGCCCTGATCCAGCCCCTACAATCCAGGTATTGTCAGAGGTCGGGTGTTGATCTACAACAAAGTTGCCATCCGTAGAATTCGTGACCTGGCAAACGCGGCTTTCTGTAATAGGTTGATCAGCAAGGGCCGGGAAGCGATGCTTCACAAAATCATGCGTTCTTTTCACCTGGTAAGGATTGATCAATCGTTCGTCCGTATCGGGATCGAATGCATTGTCATCAGGATAAGGAGCCACTTTCAAGCCTCGGCCTTCGATACCGGGAAAACCATAGAACCCACTACCTCCCACACTCCACTCCGGCAGATTAGGATAAGAGAAGCTGGCGTCGCCCGGAGGCGTACCCACAAAAAGAACATCCCGTCTTTCTATTTTAAGTTTTGGCAAAAGCAGTTCAGGGAATATTTTAGGCAACCAAGGGCCGCAGGCGAACACATAGTACTGCGCTTTTAATACATTGCCTCCAGCTATCCGGACACCTTCTACTTTGCCTTTATTTATGATTGGAGTACCTTTGGCAATTGTCATTTTGCCCCCATCTTGCTCAAACATTTTTGCCACTGCCTGGCATCCTTTTCGTGCTAATAAGGTACTACCAGAAGCCCCTCCTCCATTATACATCGCTACAATAATGTCCTCTGTATTGATTTGGGGCCAGCGGTACCTGATTTCATCCTGATTGAGTATCTCGGTATTATGGATACCCTGAGATTCAAGTTGTCGTTTGCGCTCTGAAGCCCTCGATCGATAGGTTTCCTGTTGTGACATGGCCAGACGGCCGGTTGACAATACGATCTGTTCGCCTGATGCTTCTTCTATTTTTTTCCACCATTCATATGCTCTCATGGCACTTCGAACATATACAGGATTGTCGTTGTCCACCTGGATCAATCTGGTTTCGCCACCCGAACTTGCCCTGGAGTTTCCCGGGCCATATGCATCCAGCAAAGTAACTTTTGCTCCCATCTGGTTCAGATGATAAGCTGTCCAGACCCCAAAAGTGCCTGCGCCAATTACAATAACTTCGGGAGAGGCCACGAAAGCCTTTTTCATTTCGAGAGAAGAATGGGCGAAGCTGCCGGCAATGGGTGCCCCAGCAACGCCTATTCCTGATAATTGAATAAATTTTCTTCTTTTCATATTTGAGTTTTATAGAACTGATTGAAGCTTATTGAGCTGTATCTCAGCTCAATAAGCTTCAATCAGTTCATAGTTCAAAGGCTATGGAGGCTACAATTCTCCTCGGATATTGCGGTACAAAAGAACCAAAGATGGATCGCTGGAACGTCTCCGTATTACCAAGATTCTGGACATTCAATTGGAACTTCAGATACTTGTATTGATAGCCCAGCATCAGGTCGAAACGGGTGAAGGCTTCAATGATGTTTTCATCGGTATTCATCCGATCGCCAAACATATCGCTCTGATAAAACACTCCGCCACCGAGTGATAAGCCCGGAATGGCTTCCTTGAAGGTGTATTGTGTCCACAAACTGAGTTTGGTATTTGGATTATTTGGCAATTCTTTTCCTGCAAAATCGATGGGTTCAGAGTCTCCATTTTGAATTATTTCCTTGATCACTTCTGTTTGGAAGTAGGAAAAGGCTCCAAAAAATTGCCAGTTATCAAATAGCTTGCCGTTGATATCTAATTCTACCCCCTGGCTGCTGTGTTCACCGGACTGGTTGGCTCTGAAATTATTGGGATCGGAAATACTACCATTGGGATTAATGATGTCGAATTGCAATACATTTTTCCGGTTCAGATCAAAATAAGCCAGGGTAATACCCAATCGATCATTTAATAAGGATTGTTTGATCCCAAACTCAATTTGATCTCCTAAAAGCGGCTCAGGATCCAACAACCCTCTACCAGGTTGAGGAGTCACTGAACTGAAGGACTCTGCATAACTACCATATACGGTAAGCTTATCAATGAGCTCGAAGGTCAGCCCAACTCTGGGCGTGAAACGCGATTCGCTTGTTTCGGAATAATCTGCCGGTTCTTCAGCATCCCCAGAATACCTTGTGCCATCGGTAAACTGACTAAAACGCCCTCCTATCAAAAGGTTAAGCCGGTCATCAAACAGGGAAACAAGGTCCTGAATATTAAATCCTATTCTTCTGGTAAAAGGTGAAACGTCATCATCTAAGATGGGGGCCGAACTCAAGGCGGTGTTTTCCCAAACTGGATTGTCTAATGACAGCATGCCTGGGATAGGAAACACAAAATTACCTACTACCGGACGGGAAATATCAGAAAAATCAAATCCGGCCAGGAGTCGATGCCTTACAGATCCTGTATAAACATCGCCTGTAATATCCAGGAAATTGGAGAAAGTATTGGTGCGACTTTTTTCACTGTAATCGCCAAAACTGTAGGCGACACTATCCGTAGCTGCATCATAAATGGGATATACGTCGTGTAACAATCTGTTTTGATTGGAAAAAGAGGTCACATTGCGAATTTGCCATCCCTTGGAAAAGCGATGAACAAAGGTCGTCATGATCATATTATTATTTCCTTCTGACGTACCGTCCGGATATCCATAAAAATTAGAATGATCCAACTCCTGGGCTCTTTCAATAGACAAACCAACCGGAAAACCCCAGTCGATGGTAGCTTCATTTTGCATAAACAAAGCATCTACATTCAGGGACGTCTGGCTGCCGATATTCCATAAAAGGCTTGGGGCAACCATAAACTGTTCGTTGTACACTTCATCCCTAAAACTATTGGAGGTTTCATAAACGGTATTGAGCCGGTAGCTAAGGTTGTCACTTAATTTCCCTCCTACATCAATTGAAGGACGGAATAAACCATATTCTCCGACTTTTAACTCCAGTGAGGCATGATCATAGCCTTTGGGCTTTTTAGTCACAAAATTGATGATCCCACCTGGTTCTACATCTCCATAAAGGATGGAAGCCGGTCCTTTTAGAACCTGCACTTCTTCTACATAATTGGAGTAAGGTGTTCTCAACATCACGCCATTGATCCGATAATTTTCGGGGCCTCCTGCCAGGCCGATATCAAAGCCTCTGATATTAATATTGTCGCTGATACCATAAGAGCCAAACTTTGAGAGTCCGCTCACGTTTCTCAATGCATCTTCCAGGGAGATGGCCTGTTGCTGAGTCAGTAGTTCCTGCGATACAATATTCACAGAAAGCGGAGTTTGTTCCAAGGGTGCATTCAAGCGAATGGCGTGTATGGTTTCTCTTTTTTGACCGTACACCGCTATTTCGTCCAAGTGATAGGTAGCCGGTGTTAAAGAAATATCGAGTGTGGTGGTTTCATCAGCTGCTACGGTTATAACAAACTGCTGCTCCTGGAAGCCAATCTTAGATACCGCCAGAATATATTCTCCTGCAGGTATATTCTTCAATAAGAATTTACCTTCCAAATCAGAGGTCGCCCCATAAGACGTTTGAACCAAAAATACATGTGCTCCCTCTGTAGGACTTTGATCCTGATCCAGTACACTTCCTGAAATAACTCCCAGGGCCTGTCCTGTAACGGACAGTGCAGCAAATAAAGAAAGTATGAAAAAAAGTATCGTTATTCTTCCCATAATTTGGATTATTAAATGTTAGGTGATTCGTGTTCTTGTTTTGGTAAAAGCGAAAATGCTAACACTGATTACTATTAAGTAAGCCAGCAGGGTCAAGACGTTGGGCCAAAAATTGCTTTGTAAATGTTGGCGCTCAAAAGTGAATGCCGGCAGGTTTTTTACTTCTTTCGAAGAAAAAGCATGATTCGTAAAAAGGCCTTTGAATACATATGCTCTGTAGTCTTGGGCATATTCCTGCGACTGCCTTAGAAAATCCCGGTAATATCGGGTGGAAGTTCCTGCAAGATCTGTAACCGCATTCTGAAAGATCATAGCCGGCGACAGGATCCGGAACTGGTCGGCCCACCGATTTCTCTCGTCTATCTTTTCTTCATACCTCAAAGCTTGGGGTTGATGTTTTAACTGTGCCAGGTATTGTTTGGCCAAAAAATTGATATTCCACCCAGTCGAGTTGGACCTATCTTTTGTGACGGGATCATCTGACCTCCAATCCGGATGCAGGCGAAACAGGCCTTCCATTTCTTCTTCCAGCTTTGCCTCTACTTCGTTGTAGACATGCTGATGATGATTCACCATTTCAAGCCGGGTAGGGACCGGATGCAATTCGTTACTCAGCTGATTCACGACGGAAGGAATAAGGAAAACAAACAACACCCAGAGGTTGGTAAGCAGGATCAAACTTCTGCCGGAAGAGTACCCGGCCAGGTTGACCACTAAGCTCAAAAAGAACCAAAAGGCCGTGTATAAAAACAGCATCGAAATTAACTCCCCGAAACCGGAGGAATGCTGAAAAACCGGCACCCCATACACATTCAGGAGGAAAAAGGTAAAAATCAGGAGCAGAGCGAATATGGAAAAAAACCGGATGCCAATCTTGACGATCAGCCAATACGCTACTTTTACCGGCTGGGAGGCTATCAATTTTAGCCTGCCCGACTCTCTTTCGGCTGATAATATGTTAAAGGAAACAAGGATGATGATCAGTGGCAGAAGGTAGGTCCATACGAAAGCAAGGTCAAGCTGCCCAAAGAGCTGTTCGATGGGGCTGACCAGTTCGTGGGAGGCCCTTTCATAAGAGTCATTAAAATAAAGAACGATCTTTTTGTAGTTGTTATACAAGTCACTTTGCCCAATGGCAATTAGATTGAAGGCATCTACCGGCTTCCAGGCTATCCGATGATTGTTGTAGGTCAGCCGCACGGCGCTGGTGGGGAGCGTATATTGATCCTCGTAGGTAGCCAAACCCTGATTGAGCGAATCTATTTGCAGGGCCAGGGCCCGGTCGTTTTCTTTGACAACTTCCAATTGTACGTCAAGTTCACCTTTTTTCGCCACTAAATGACGATGCGTATTCCAGCTGGCAAAGAACATCAAAAAAAACAACAGGCCAATCAGGCCCAGAAAGGCATAATCTCTAAGTAGCAGACGCAATTCCGTCTTAATTAGCTGACGTCGGTTTATCATAACTAAACTACCTTGATTTTGCGACTAAAAAATAACATGGACAAAAAGCCGGTAACCGCCCATAAAGAGAGGATGCCGTATTCGGCCAAATGATCCTTCATAATTTGGTCCGTTCCTTCCCATTGATAATGGAACTCCGGCATTTCTGCCCATAGGTCGGTACCAGCTTTATATGCTTCGACGCCCTTGGCGTTTTCTGCTATATTCATATTGAGTGCCGTATTCAGTTCTACTCGATACTGCTCCGCTTTTTCTTCAAAATGCCACTGAAAGTTGTAATCCGTGCGGGCCAGCGCCATCGACACAAAACGTACCGACAGAAAGGGGGAGAGCAAACTGTTCCACCGGAATACCTTCCGCTGTTTGTGATACTGTGCCTTTAACAGATCAAAATGCTTGGTATAAACCTCCGATTCGTATTTTTCACCTTCTGCCAGCAACAAACCTCCATAATCTACAGGCAACTCCTCAATGGTTTCCACGCCGTATTCCTGTAGAACTTTTTGCTGAAAGTCCTGAGCGGCCTCATTCCAGAAGTTGTGTCCATTGAGGCCACTTTGCTGATCCTTATAAATATTTTCCTTAAAGGCTTGAAGCGTTGGAAAAGGGTATAATCTGCCGGCCAGATTAGTTGATAACTTAGGAATGATCAGGGTAATAAAAATCCATACGGCCAGCAAAGTAACCAGCGATATCCCGGATGATCTTGAGAGGCTGGATACTAATACCGTCAGGCTGATAAATACGATGTAATAGAAGAAATAAATGCCGGCAAGGGCCAGCCACTCCGATAAACCCTCCGCTGTAGGTAGGTTTAAAGCAGCATAGCTGACAAACAGGGCCAGGCAAAACAGGAGGCCCAAAACCAGTGTCAAAACAACTAAGGCCAAGCACTTTCCTAAAGCCAGCTGCATACCCGACCCGCCCTGCGCCAAAATCAGGCGAATGGTTTGCGACTCTTTTTCTTCAGTAAAAGTCTTGTATCCAAGGAAAATGATAAGAATCGGAAAAAGATATAATAGCACAAAGTTGGGTGTAAGCTCGCCAAAACGAAACAAGCCGGAATGATCTTTGGCCTGATTGAGGCTACTCTGTTTGCGCTCGTGCGCCCCCAAGTGCACTACCTGACCGGAAAATGCATGTATCCCTTTATCCAAAAGCGCTATCGGATAAAGAGGTTTTATGACATAGGTGCCGTCGTGAGCGGCATCATGAGGGTCCTTTTCTGTCTGGCTTTCCCAATTGAGCCGGGCCTGTTTAAGGTTCTCGACATATTGGTCCTGAGCCAAAGTATAGTCCCGCACACTCAAAACCATAGAAGCTAACAGCAAAAAAGCCGTAATGCTTACCAGCATCCGCGATTGTCCGTCTCGGTAATACTTTTTTAATTCATATCGGGTAATAAAAAAAATCATAGTCGGGTGATCCTTTCTTTAAGCGCAGAGCCGGTGACATATCGCTACTGATTCATATCGAAAACAGCGTTTTACCTCTTCAGCACCCCTGGCTCAAACGCAACTATGTCGCAATATACATAAATCAAGCTTTATTGCAACATCGTTGCATTATTTCTTTTTGTCTCCTGCCTGAGAAAAACAAAAAATAATTATCGCAACCAGGTTGCATCAATGAACAGATTGCCTATATTTGCAACGCAGTTGCATTAGAACACCCAACTAATCTTAAAGGACCTATGATACACCTAAGGCGTACCATCATTTTAGCAGTAAGCCTGCTCATTTTTTCAAACCTCAGTTGCCTGGCACAAGATAATGCGGGTAGGGGAAGTATTGCCGGGCAGGTTTTTGACGAGGCCGGTGATCACATACCTGGGGCTCACGTACAGCTAAATGATGAGCAAGCCACTATTACAGACGAATCAGGTCGGTTTGCATTCCAGCGCCTAAGGCCGGGAGCCTATACACTAAGGGTCTCGTTTATTGGTTTTGAAGCCGTTCAGAAAAGCATTCAGCTGGATCAGGGGCAAGCCCTGACAGAGGACTTCATCATAAAGGAAGAGGCCGTTAATTTGAGCGAGGTGGCTGTTACGGGAAAATCCGAAGCGAGCGCACTAAGAGAAAGTGTGGCCAGTGTGGCGGTGCTGGAGGTAAAAGGTTTGTACGCCCAGAGTACCAATACGAGCGACATCATGAAGCAGATTGCCGGCGTCAATGTTCGTCAGGCTGGTGGTTTTGGCAGCGATGCGGATATATACATCAACGGGATGTCGGGAAAGCAGATCAAGCTTTTTATCGACGGCATTCCCATATCCTACTTTGGTTCGGGCTTGAATTTAAATGTACTGCCCGTCAATTTAATGAAGCAAATAGAGGTGTATAAAGGAGTGGTACCTGTTCATCTGGGAGCGGATGCACTGGGTGGAGCGATTAATATCATTTCCAGAAAAGAATTCAGCAATTATCTCGATGCTTCATATTCCTTTGGCTCTTTTAACAGCCACAAAGTCAACCTGAACGGGCAGTTGGTCAATCAGGAGAAAAAATTCCTGGCAGGGATCAATTCCTTTTTTAACTATTCGGACAACAACTACAAAGTCGATATAGAGATCCCCAACGAATTTGGCAATCCCGAACCGGCGACCGTACAGCGTTTTCACGATCGATTTTCCAATTATCTTTTGAGTATGTATGCCGGCGTCTTTGACCGGAGCTTTGCAGATCAACTGATTTTCAGTGCCCGGTATTCCGGCCTGGAGGATGAGATACAGCACAATGCCATTATGGCCCAGCCGTATGGTGAAGTAGCCTATGATGAATCCACGCTAGGTTTTTCAATTGAATATGAAAAGAAAAACATCCTCCCTAACACTGACCTGAAGTGGTATGGAGGTCTGAATTACACCAATGGGAATTTTATCGACACTACGCTCAATGCTTACACCTGGGACGGAGAGGTGTATCGAAGAAGAACCGATGGCGGGGAAATATCTGCTTCGAGGAATTTATTGGCGCTTAACTCCCGAAATGCGGTAAGTCGCTTCAATGTACATTACACTCCCTGGGAGAAAGGCCAAATCACCCTGAATATATTTTCATCCTGGTTCAGGCGTACCGGAGAAGACCCCATTGCGGCTGAATTTTACGGACAGGATTATTATACCTACCCTACTGTTCTGACAAAAAACGCTACCGGCCTGTCATACCAACACAGCTTTGGAGAGGCTCTGGAAAGTTATACGGCCGTGAAGCATTTTGCTTATTCGGCAGATGGTTACGCCATACAAAACCTGGAGTTTCAGCCCAACAGTCAAACGCTTGCGAAAATGGGGTACTCCCAATCGTTTCGGTACCAAGTAAGCGAGCAGATTTTGACAAAAGCATCTTATGAATATGCCACTCGCCTGCCGGATGAATACGAGTTATTCGGAGACTTCACCCTGATACGCCCCAATCCTTTTCTGGAACCGGAACAAAGCCACAATATCAACCTCGGAGGGCAATTAAATGCTAAAAAGGTAGATGTGGACCTCAATCTTTTTTATCGACTTACCGAAAACATAATTTGGTTACGTACTTCACAGTTTTTTGCCCAATACCAAAACCTGCTTAAAGCGGCCGTAAAAGGCCTGGACGTGGAAGTTCGCTATAAACCCCGGCCGTTCATTCACATAAAGGCCAATGCCACCTTTCAGGATATACGCAACCGCAGCCCAAGAAACGTCACCGGAACGGTGGACGACCGATATTTTGACGCCCGGCTTCCCAACATCCCTTATCTCTTTGGAAATGCAGAGATCCGCTACCAAAAAAAGGGGTTCATGGGCCTCAACAACAGGCTATCTGCTTGGTGGTCAGCTGCTTATGTACACGATTTTTATCTGTTCTGGGCTGTTGACGGCAACCGGGACCTCAAGAATGCGATTCCGGCTCAATTCATTCAAAATGTGGGCATTTCCTACGCTTTTGATGATAACCGCTTCGCCGTTACGATTGAGTCCCAGAATATCTTCAACCAGAAAGCCTTTGACAATTTTAGTGTGCAACGCCCAGGAAGAGCTTTTACTATCACACTAAGAACATACATAAAATAAAACATTTCAAAATGACGAAACTAACACACTATTTATCTCCTTTTCGATTTATTATTTTGGTTACATTGCTTTTTCAGGGATGTTCGAATGAGGACGATCCGGCTCCCATTGTAGATGATTCCCCTATTAAAACCGGCTTTGTTATTTCCTCGGTTAGCGGCGCATGGCCTGATTTCACCACTTACATTCAATGGTCAAATGATCTGGATTTTTCAAGCATTGACAATAGCAATGGTATTGAACTTACTGGAAGTGCCAGTACGGTTTCTTATGGAGGTGCCGTTTATGCCACTCCATTTGGTGCCCCGGCCAATCTTGTTAAGTATGTAGTAAACAGTAACTCAATTCCTGAAGAAGAAGAAAGGATCGTTGTACCCGGAGCAAATACATTTTCTACCCTTTATTTTAAAAGTGAAACCCTAGCTTACGGAACGGTGTCTGGAGGCATATCCAAACTCATTGTCTTTAATCCTACTACCATGCGTATTACCAATGAAATTTCGCTTTCTCCTCTAACCAGCAAAATTCCCGAAGCTACTCGTACGTATTACCTGGACATGCTCGAAAGGGACAACAAACTCTTTATGGGTGTCCATTACGAGAATAATTTTGTGCCGGTTAATGATTCTGCCTATGTTGCGGTCATCGACCTTAGTACCAATACAGTGGAAAAGGTTTTGTCAGACGGAAGAACCGGAATGGTTTTCGGCGGGCAGGCTCCCAACGCTGGAATGGTTTTGGATGTAAATGGAGACATTTATGTCCAGGCCCTTGGTACGACCAATGCCGGTGGTAGTAATCCAAGTGGCGTACTGCGCATTAAAAACGGTCAAACGGATTTTGATGCCGATTATTTCTTTAACCTGGAAGAAGCTGTGGGTAATATCTGCTATGGTATTTATCACACCTCCGGTGGGCGTACCTTTACAGCAAATGTGCAAGATGAAACGGACTTCTGGGAGTTTGCCACCGGCCTTCCACAATTCAATTATGTAGAAATAGACCTTATCAATAAGACTAGTATAGGCGACGTACCAGGCCTGCCCACCACCTACGGATCCAGACGAATGATTATCCATGAAATGGAAGATCAAAGTCTGCTATTTTCGATTGCAACCAATGACGAAAATGCCGTTTACAGGCTTGATCCGTCTAGCAACATGGCCAGTCAATATTTCACATCAAGCGGAGGGTATATCTCCGGCCTGCAAAAACTGGATTAAAATGCTACAAGCTACCAATCTTACAAAGAAGTACGGAAATTTCACGGCTCTGAACAGCCTGAACCTGTCTGTGAATGAAGGAGAGATCTTCTGCCTATTGGGCGCTAACGGGGCCGGTAAGTCTACGACCATCAACCTGTTTCTCAATTTTATTGAGCCAACTGACGGCACGGCAAGCATCCAGTCAATGGATGTAACAAAGCATGCGAAGGAAACCAAGCAAATGCTTTCCTACATCCCCGAAAATCTGATGCTGTACCCGAACCTGACCGGACTGGAAAACCTGGATTTTTTCTGCGGCTTAGGAGGTAAAAGCTACGAAAAAGAACAACTGGTAGAGCTGCTCCAACAATCGGGCCTACAGCCGGATTTCATCCATAAACGGGTAGGAAAATATTCTAAAGGAATGCGCCAAAAGGTCGGTATAGCCCTGGCGAGGGCCCGACAGGCCAGTGTACTGTTATTGGACGAGCCCACTTCGGGCTTGGATCCCAAAGCCAGTAATGAGTTTTCCGAACTGCTGTTAGACATGAAAGAAAAAGGAGTGGCCACGCTGATGGCCACTCATGATCTTTTCCGTGCCAAGGATACCGGCACACACATCGGCATCATGAAAGAAGGAGAATTAATAGAACAGTTTGCCTCTGCTGACGTCAGTTTTCAAGACCTGGAAAAATTGTACCTCAAGCATATGCATAACTAGTTCAAAGGAGTTGATTGGTTGAAATAGCCCCGCGCCTGAGGCGCGGGGCTATTTCAACCAATCAACTTATGGCCCTTTCGAAACTTGCATCAACTGAATCAATATGCAACAACTGCTGATCATCATTAAAAAAGAAATAATCATAGCCCTCCGCGAAAAACTGGTGTTGGTGCTCGGAGGGATTATGGTGTTGTTACTTGGAATTGCCCTGTATGCTGGCTTCCTGTCTTATCAACAGCAACAGACCATTATTACCCAAAAGCAGGCTGAGAAGAGGGAGGAGTGGCTCCATCAGGGAGACAAACACCCCCATATAGCCGCCCATTACGGCACCTTTGTGTTTAAGCCCAAAACCGTGTTGAGCCTATTCGATTTCGGATTGGATGCATTCACCGGCACCTCTATATATTTGGAAGCGCACCATCAGCACGAATTTATGTTCAGGCCTGCACAAGATCATAGTAGCATGATTCGATTTGGTGAGTTGAGCGCTACATTGGTTTTGAAAGTATTGATCCCCTTATTGATCATTTTCCTAAGTTTTAATGCCTACACAAGGGAGAGGGAAAGTGGAACCCTTAAGTTATTGATAAGCCAGGGGATTTCCTTTGGCACGCTCAGTTGGGGAAAGATACTGGCTTATTGCACGATACTGACTATCATTTTATCGCCTTTTCTGATAGGGCTCCTACTGTTCTCATGGGTGGGGAATCCTTCGCAAGCTATGCCCGATGAAACCCTGAGGTTGGTGTTATTGACTTTGGCTTATGGCGTTTATCTGTTTCTGTTCATCAGCTTTTCGGTATGGGTCTCCTTACGATCCTCCACCGGGAGAAATGCGCTATTGATATTACTATCCAGCTGGATATTCCTGACCATTTTGATGCCCAAAACAGTCGTAAACCTGAGCAAAAGTCTGTATACACTTCCATCAATGCGGGAATTCAAGGAAGCCATTGAGCAAGGGAAGGTGTATGGGTTGGACGGGAAAACGCCTCGATCGGAGCGAATAGCCAGTTTGGAAAAAAGGCTCCTTGAGGAATACAAAGTCGATTCGGTTCATCAGCTTCCTTTTAACTTTGAGGGAGTCAAGATGCAAGATGGAGAAGAATATACCCATAAGGTTTATGACCATCATTTTGGCAAAATAAAGGAGACCTTTCATCGGCAAAATCGCCTAAGTAGTTTCGCCAGCCTGATCAACCCCTTTTTATCTGTTCAAAACCTCTCCATGGCCTTTTCAGGAACCGATATGTATACCTTCCTTCATTTTGAGGAACAAGTAGAGACCTACCGAAGGGAGATGATTCGGAAAATGAACAATGATATGGCTGAAAACTCCAAATACGGAGAATTTTTTGAATACGCCGCCGGTAGGGATTTATGGGAAGAATTGGAAGACTTTTCTTACCAACCTCCTACTGTGGGTGAGTTGCTACAGCAATACCGGCTGGAATTAGCTTCTCTGTTCATTTGGACAGCCCTGTTCCTGTTACTGATCAATTACACTAATCGAAAAATGAAACCACTTCATGGATAAAAGCATAAAAACACTCTTACGCTATGAGTGGACATCCTTTGTTCGCAACAAGTTCCAGTTGTTCATGCTGGCTGTTATTATGTTGTTTGGGGTGTATGCCATTTATAGTGGGCAATCCGAGATCAATGCCCAGCGTAAAACGATTCAGGCCGTCACTCAAATAGAGCAGGAAGAGTTTTCACAGTACCAGGCCAGTTTTGATGAAGAATTGAGGTCGCTGGAGGAGGAAGAACTGCACGATATAGCCTCCCGCCCCTCTTTTGCCTGGTTCAGGCATGGCTATCATGCCATCATTCCTCCGCATGATTATGCCGCTTTGGCTATTGGTCAGCGGGATCTATTTCGCTACTACTATCGCCTCACGGGCATGAGCCTGCACTACCAACTCTTTGAGAACGAACTAGCCAACCCTGTGAACCTGATGGTAGGCAACTTCGACCTGTCCTTTGTTCTGGTGTACCTCTTTCCGCTTTTAATCATTGCGTTCTGTTATGGCTTGTATTCTTCGGAAAAGGAAAACGGCACTTTGGCGCTATTACAAATTCAAGCGGTCAGTATTCGGCGCATCATCCTGGTCCGCCTTGTTTTTTACTTCGCAATAATTACGAGTTTAGCCATGCTCATTTCATGGCTGGGGCTGATCACTTCCGGCCCTCCCTTTAAGACTGAAAACCTGGTGCCGGCCATGGCCTGGACTGCGGGCGTACTGGCCTATTTCTCCTTCTGGTTCGCCTTAATGTTTCTAATAGCCAGCTTGCGTAAAAGCTCTTCTTTTAACGCCATCACAGCTATTGCTTGCTGGCTTTTGTTCCTGATCGTCATTCCCGCCATACTCAATGTGGTGGTCACCACCAAATACCCCTTAAGTAGTACTGCACTGGCAGGGCTTACCCGAAGGACCGGCCTGGAGGACGAAAATGATGAGGCAGAGGTCAGGGAAGTCATCATGGAGTACCTTGCTCATAAACCTCAATTGGCAGGTAGTGACAGCTTGATCAATGATAATATGATGGCCAAGGGATATGCAGCGTTTACATCGCTCAAGGACATCAATAGCCAGAAACTGGTGGACCAATACAATGAGCAGGTAGCCAATCGAACTTCCTGGACCAGTCGATATCACTGGCTAAGTCCTGCCGTAAACATGCAGGAGGTACTAGCACAAATTGCTGAAACCGACCTGCATACTTTCCTGCGTTTTCAAGACGCCCTGGCTGATTTTCACGGGGATATTACGGATTTTTATTTTTCCAGGCTTTTTTGGAATCGCCCTATTTTACTGGAAGATTATCATAACCGGCCGGTATTTCAAATGACTGAAACCTCTAATCGATGGAGCAGCGTTGGCTTGGGCCTGGGTAAAATTCTATTGGCAGCCGCTTTAACCTTTTTCTTAGGGTTTTATTTGTTTATGATTGATGTTTAGTTGTATGTCATTTGCCTGGGCCTATACTTAAACAGTTTCATTTTAGAATAAAACTTCTATTTTAGGTGAAAAAAAAATGCGCGGACCACATTTACTGCTTTGCCTTTTTATGCTCTTTTCGCTAAATAGTTGGGCCCAACCCATTCCTAAAGCACCAGACCGGGTTCGGGGAGAGGGGCCTTTTAGCCAACTTATTATTAGAGGGGTTACATTGATAAATGGTAATGGATCTCCGTCGATCGGGCCGGTGGATATAGTTGTGGAGCAAAATATCATTAAAGAAATTAAAGTAGTGGGCTATCCAGGTGTGGAAATTGATGAGGGAAGACGCCCAAAACTAAAAGCAGGTGGGAAAGAGCTGGACTGCAATGGAATGTTCCTAATACCCGGCCTAATCGATATGCATGCCCATATTGGCGGCGCGGCCCAAGGCACCCCTGCAGAATACGTCTACAAGCTATGGCTGGGGCATGGCATCACAACGGTTCGAGAAGTGATGGCGCGCAATGGTTTAGATTGGACCCTGGAAGAAAAGCAACGCTCAGAAAAGAACGAAATTGCGGCACCAAGGATCTTTACCTATATGGGTTTTAGCATGAAAGACGAGGGAGGAAGAGGTCCTACGCCAAGCAGTCCTGAGGAAGCACGGAAGTGGGTTCAAAGGATAGCGGCCAAGGGAGCGGATGGCGTAAAATTCAGGTATGGACCCGCTCCTGAGGTAATGGAAGCTGCACTCACCGAGATCAAGAAACTAGGTTTGCGCTCTGCCGCCCATCATGATCAAATGAATGTGGCACAATGGAATGTACTCCACTCTGCTAGATTAGGTCTCACTTCGATGGAGCATTGGTACGGCCTTCCCGAAGCACTATTTGATGATAAAACCATCCAAAATTATTCACTCAATTACAATTACGGCAACGAACAGGATCGGTTTGGAGAAGCGGGCCTTCTTTGGCTACAGGCTGCTAAACCGGGCTCGAAAAAATGGAATCAAGTAATGGATGAATTAATTGCATTGGATTTTACCTTGGTCCCAACTTTCAATATATACGAAGCTAACCGAGATCTTCACAGAGCGCGCAGAGCCGAATGGCATGAAGAATACACCCTGCCAAGCTTATGGCGATTTTACATGCCCAGCTTGATTTCCCATGGGTCGTACTGGCATTATTGGTCTACTGAAAAAGAGGTCCAATGGCGCAAAAACTACGAACTCTGGATGCAATTCATCAATGAATACAAAAATAAAGGAGGCCGTGTGGCGGCCGGGTCGGATTCCGGCTTTATCTACCAACTTTTTGGGTTTTCTTACATTCGTGAACTGGAACTGCTGAGAGAAGCTGGGTTCCACCCGCTAGAGGTGTTGAGGTCCGCCACCCTCAAAGGAGCACAAGCTTTGGGCATGGGAGACCAATTGGGTAGCATTGAAGTTGGGAAATATGCCGACTTTGCCATCCTTGAGGACAATCCACTCGAAAACCTCAAAGTCCTGTACGGCACCGGAGCCATTAAACTAACAGAGGATAATGAAGTCATCCGAACGGGTGGCGTTCAGTACACCGTCAAAGATGGCATCCTTTACAATGCCAAGGAATTATTAGAAGACGTCAAAACCATGGTGGAGCAATCCAAGCAACCAGACGATTTTGAAATAAGGCAACCGGGGCAGAAGGGACAGAATTAATGAGGCTGTCTCATCCGCCTGAGGCGGATGAGACAGCCAATAAATCTAATACAGTTGCAATATTTCCTCCAGTAAATGCCCCTGAATCGCTACCACTGCCGGTTTGGGTATTGCTTCTCCACCATCAGGCCAGTGACTGGTCAACTGGTTCATTGATAGAGAATATTCACCAGGATGTTGTACGCTTAAAAACAAGGTTTTTCCATCAGGAGCAAACCACGGGCCGGTCAGTTCCGCATCAGTAGGTGCACTGGCAACCTGAATGACTTCGCCTGCTTGTGCTCCTTTTCTGGGAACAAAAAACAAGCCGTTGTTTTTAAATTCTTTGTAGGGTTCCTTATTCATCAGGCTTCCGGAGATATCGGAAGTAAACCATAGATTACCGGCCAGGTCAAACGCCATGTTGTCTGGGCAGGCGAAGCCTGTTTCAACTCCACCGGCCAAATAAACTTCCGACTTGAACGTCAGTGCCGCATGATCATTATTTTCCTCTTCAATTTTCAGGATGGACCCATAGTAGTTGTTTACAGACGTATTATTGGTTAAAGAGACCAATACGTTGCCGTTGATCGGATCAATCTCGATATCTTCAGGTCGGTCAAGGGGGGTACCACCAATTGATCTAGCTGCTTCTCTCAAGCGAATAAGTACTTCTGTTTGATTTTTAAAAAGCTTTTGGAGTACAGGAGACTCTTCATAATTCAGAGATTCCCATCGATTTAAAAGAATATTAGCGACATAAAGAGTGCCTTCTGATAAACTTCCGGGTTTGGAGCTGATGAATTTGTACAGGCATTGATTGATAGCGTCGTCTCCAGTGTAAACGACCAGCCTGCCGTCTTCCAACTCTTTTATGGTGGCACATTCATGGGCACAGCGACCGAGCGCCACATGTTTTTGAGCCTGGCCGGTTTTGGGATCAACTTCTACCACCCATCCGTAGTGCTCAGGCGGAAAATCATAATGCTTGTACCAACCGAAATCGCCTATGCGGGCCGGTACTCTTTCCCCATTTTTGAAATTCCGCTCACCATAATATTGGTCGTAATTTTCTTCGCAGGTCAGGATGGTTCCCCAGGGTGTAACTCCACCGGAGCAATTACCAAGGGTGCCGATAGCTTCCGTTTTACCTGCAATAGGTTCTTCCCAGTTAAAAGGTATCGGAGTGCGACCGCTGATCCGTCGATTATGGGGCGCATTTTCGATCATTTCCCACTTGCCGTTTTTCTTTTTCCGGATATGGATAAAACTACCTCCCACATTATACTGCTCCTTTTCAACCTGCTCCTTTGTTTTTTCGGCACTTCCGTCAAAAGCGGAAACGAATAAAGGGTCGACATACTCGTGATTAACCCAAAGGAGGCCTTCATCAGGGTTACTGTCGTCTAGTGGTATAAATGCCGTAAAATCATTATTAAAACCAAAAGTTTCGGTGGGTGTAATCGAATCGCCCCATCGGGCGATGATGTGAAAATTAAGGCCGTTCGCTAGTTTGAGTATGTCTTTATCTGAAGGTTTGATGCCCTTCACAAAAGGCAGGTCTTTATTGGTGGGGATAGAGGTAAAAAATTTGCCGGCAAGAAGCGTAGGCGTAACGGATAGGCTAAGTGCGCCTTTACCTAAAAACTCCAGAAAGGTTCTTCTTTGAATTGATTTTTTCATACTTACATCTTCATTTTTTGAATGGCGGATTTGAATGGGCGGATGCTCTGCTTTTCATTCCCGTTGCCAAGGTCAGTATAAAACTAAGCGATAGCATCGACATTTGGAAAGTTTTTATCGGTATTTCAAACCTTAAAAAAGTAGTAGGAAGAGGCTCAGAATGATTATTTCAATCCTTTTCTATTTTCTGGAAGGCCTGGCAGCTTAATGTCCTTTAAGAATTAATAACAACTCGTCTTTAATAGCCCGCACCGAATCCAGCAGCTCCGTTTGGACGTCCAGCATCATTTCAGGAGTAAGATCCAACTGAGGCCCATGATCGTGATCATGATCATGGTGGTCGTGCTCATGTTCATGCTCAAACCCGGGAACCTCGATAAGGCTCTCGTTCCAATTGTTTAAACGGGTTTCGAGCCGGTTTACCTGCTCATTTTTATCGGACAGCTTCCCGATCATTTCCCGGCTCTCTTCCGCTATTTCCAGGGATTGCTGATGGAGGAGAAATGCCTCTTCCAGCAGAGGGTCGGGTTTTGAAGAACCCGAACAAGCCAGGTTCAACACGAGTAGTAAATATAGCCACTTAATCGTTCGGATTTTCATAAAAATGCTAGTTTGAATTTTTTAAATGAGCGGCTTCCTGCAGAATATAGTTACAATGGTCGAACTCGGTACTGTTGAGCTTCAGAATTCCTTCGAAGCTCACCTGCTCGTCCATTCGGATGTGATGCGTCAGTTTTTTACTCAATTGAAGCTCCACGACCGTTTCCGGGCCGGCTCCGCCACAAAAAAAGCAGGCTGAATAAGGGTATCTGGATAAAACATAAATGCCGCTTTCTGGTTCGAGTGGAATAAAATAGCCATTCAGAACAACACGCTTGCCCTCCTGTGCTTTGGGCTGTTGGCCAAAAACCGGTGTCAGCCAGTACAATTGGGTCTCCTCATCGTATTTTTCCTTAAAGCTAACATCGGCCAGTACATTCCAGCTAATCTCTGTTTGAGCAAGAATTTCCGTTGGTCGGACAAACAGCAGCATGAAAAAAGCCAGGCTCCAAAGTGGCTTTATAATAGATCGATTTTGAGGTATATGCATGTTTTTAGATTTTTAAGCTAAGCGTCCATTTTCTCTAATCACATCTATTATTGCTGCAGGCTTTGCAATACCGATAGTTAAACACATGAGTGGTAGCCAACGCAATGGAGCCGGCATACATGAGCCATTCGCCTATCGGTGAGGCATTCATTTCGAGCAACAATCCCGTCGCAAAAACGATCCAGAAGGCCCAGAACAATAGGCGTATCTTCAAAAATGGTGTGTGGTATGCCGCATACCAAACTGCCAGTAAACTTAATGTTAGAAAAACGGGATCCAGCATGCCCCACCAGCCTGTATGCTCGTGCCCGCTGTGGACGCCCACTCCATCCAAAATCGGCTTAGCCACAAAAACAAAGGGAGTGAGCACACAGTGAATAAGGCAAAGGGAACTAACGGCTGCTCCAAAAAAATCAGCAGCGCTTTGATTCTTGGTATAATTCATTTTTTGTTTTTCCTGTTTTTGGGAAAAAAGGTGGTTGATAAAAACAACCAGCTGAGGTACTCTTTTAATGAAGACTTAGTTTTTTGTTGTATTCTAAATACCTTTCCTTATCCACCTGGATTTCACTCCAGGTATCCAAGACCAGTAATTCAATGGTCTCATCAACCTTTTGCTGAATATCATTCCGATAATCCTGATAGTTTTGGTAATGTGTCTGGGTAACTTTATTCACCTGGTTTTGGAAAAAGGTGATGGGGTTGAACCAGTAAGAAGCGGCGATCCGGTCGTTTTTCATCTGATTATTGGCCTCTATTTGTTCCACTGCGGATTTCATCAAATTATTCCCCAATGCTCTGAGAGACCTTCTCATCACCTTGCTAATCTTTGCAGAGTCCTGAGCAACAGGACTCTGCTGTAACTGTGGAAATAGTGAAAACAATTGTTCGGTTAAAACTTCCTGGGGCTGGTCATAGATCTCCTGAAGGTCATCGCGTTTGGCGTCGATCAGTTCCGTCATATACCCCGGCGGTTGCTGAAGGCTCACCCATTGGTGTACCGCCCCCGGAATGACAAAGGCCAATAGCAACCAAAGACTCACCATACTCAAGGCATTCACGGTACTACCCCGGCCGATGTATAAGACGAGGAAAAAAACAAAAGACCAAAACAAAATATAGGCTGTAAATAATAGGAACAATTGAAAAAAGTCGCCAACATGCTCCGTCAATACAGGTGTCATGAATGCCCCAGCCAACATTAAAACCGCCAGGGTCGCTACGGCTAATACGACATAAAAAAGCGTCCGCGACAAAAGCCACTTCACTGGGCTTCCGGCCTGGGCATACACCAGTTTGATGATCCCCATGTCCATTTCACTGCCTTTGATGTTGTAAAGAAAAATGAGCAGCAGCAGCGGCAATAAAAATAAGATCATGAAGCTGAAGTCCAGGGCCCCAAGCTGCAAGCGCTCAGGATTGGCGATTTCTTCGGCCATATCGGCATCATAAGGACTTGCCTGGGAAGTAATTTGTTTGTAATAAGCATATTGCTCGGCCTGGCCGACCCCGTACACCATCATGGGGGAAGGTGTTTTGACCTCATATACGGGCGTGTACGAAAGGGCCCAGTAAGGCGTCTCGATATTTACAAAGGGCCGATCCTTAGGGCCTTTTTCTCCATTTTCAAACCATGCCAGGGTTTTTGCCTTCGACTCCTCGATCGTCTCCTTTATTTTTTCAGATTCAGCCATTTGAGTTGTATAAAGGTCCTGACCATTATACAATCCGTAAAGGGAGGCGAGCAAAAAAAGGCAAGCGGCCAATAGCTTAAACCTATTGCGGGAAAAGTGCTGCCATTCGCCCAAAAATATCGTCAGCATAGTCATATCCACTTTAGTTTTTTGGAGGCCCGGTTCAGTAAGACCAGGCTGAACAGGATCCATGCCCCCAGGAGGAGCAGATCCAAAAGGTATTTATCCAATTTTGTTCCCAAACTTGCCGGCTGATAAGCAAAATCGGGGATGGACTTATAAAAATCATTGTCTGCCTCCCAGCTCCATTCACCGGTTTTGGAGCCTCCGAAAGCATGTTTGTCATTCAACTCCTTGATCAGGACCCTCCGATAATTTTCGGCTTGCTGGAGAAAATCCTGGTGATGGTAATAATCGCTGCCGGCGAATCCCATACTCGAATTTTGCAGAGAAATAAAGGGGTTGATGATACCCCCTATTTGCAGAAAGCTTTTTTGCCGGGCCAGAATCTCGTTGTTTTTCCCGAAGTGTTTATCCCATACCTGATTGCCGTATTCCTCGTCCTCCTGCATCAAAATACCGTCGAAGTTGATGGGCAGTTCATCAACGCTGCCCACCTTATATTCTGCCAATACCTTTTGCTCAAGCTCGTCTTTCCGCTTGCCGGTCGGGTTGTGGCCGTCCAGGCCCTTGGCTCGATCTTCCTTCATCGCTGTCTGGAATTCTTTTCGACTGGGCAGCGGGAACATCTTTTCAACAGAGCTATTAAATATACTGGGTAAAAATATGGACCACAGGATCCAGAGCGCCAACATAAAGGAAAGGGCTGCGGTAGGCTTTTGCCACCTGGCTGAGAAATAAACGCTTAGTGCGCTGATAACGAAGTAATAGGCGGCATAACTGAGGCTTAGCATCAGGATCCTTAACCAGCCGTCGGACTGCAGGCTGTTCAAGTTCACCACAATTTGTACCAAGATCACGGCTAGCAATAAGGCTAATCCGTACGACCATACCCCAAGCGCCTTTCCCATTAAAATTTGAGTTGGTTTTCCGCCCTGAATGAGCAATAGTTTAAGGCGTCCGCTTTCTTTTTCTCCGCTCACCGATGAAAAAGCCAGAAAAAGCAGCAACAAGGGGATCATGTACTGTAAGATCAAAGCACTTTTGAGCTTTCCGAACTTGGAAACACTTTGCATTTGCGAAGCCTCAGAATACATCACCTCATTTTGTACGTGCCCTTCCAAACGGAGTACTTGCCCTGTGATGGGATAAATACCCTCGTCGATGCTGCTCAAAGCAGTCGTAGGTTTAAAAGCATAAGAGCCATAATGAGCGGCGCTGTGCGGATTCATGGCATCGATCTGTTCCCATTGATTTCGTACATGCTGTTGCGCCTCCTGGTACTGCTGGTATTGCAATTGATTCTGATAGACGCCAAGGCCGGTCACGCCGGCTAATACGACCATAAAAACCAGAGAGGTGAGTAGGAAAAGCCGGGTTTTCAGATAATACTGCCATTCGTTGAGGAAGATGGTTTTCATGCCGGATTTAGTTTTTCATGTAATTGAGGTAAAGCTGTTCCAATTCATTCGCACTAACCTCATCTGCCTTCAGTTCTTTCACCAGCTCGCCGTGTTTCAGAATACCGATCCGGTTGCACACTTCTCGCACTCTGAAAATATCGTGGGAGGCCATCAAAATGGCGGCCCCTTCCGAGGCTAGTTTTTTGAGCAGGGCAGAAAGTTCGTTACTGGCGAGTGGGTCAAGGCCACTGGCAGGTTCATCGAGCAAATAAACCTTCGCTTTTTTGGCATAGGCAATGGCAATGCCTACTTTTTGTCGCATACCCTTAGAGTAGTTTTCTACTTTTTTGTTATGCGCTTCACTCTGCAAGCCGCAGATAGAGAGAAATTCGGTCAATTTTTCTTTAGAATATTTCAGCCCCGCCAGTCGACAGAAGTAATCTAAATTGCCCAGGCCTGTCAAATAGGGATAGAGGTTTACATTCTCCGGAATATAGCCGATCACCTCTCTAACGGCAGCCGTTTTGGCCGACACCTCCATCTCATCCACCTTAACCTGGCCGCTATCCGGCTCAACAAACCCCAGCAACATATTGATGCTGGTGGTTTTACCGGCCCCATTTGCGCCAAGCAAGCCTAAAATTTCTCCCGGACCGACCTCAAGAGTGAGGTCCTTAATTGCATAATTGCCTTTAAATGATTTACTTGCATTTTGAATCTGAATCATATGAACATTCTTTAGTGCAACATTGTTGCAAATATAGCAAAACGATTTTGTTATTGCAACCTTGTTGCGATAAATTAATTTTTATGTCAATACAGCGAAAAACGAAGACGGTGTTAGCGGTCCAGGAATTTTTTGAAAACAGCGATTATGCGGTCAGCGTAGTAGATTTGGTGAATCACTTTAAGGAAGAAATGAATAAGGCGACCGTTTACCGGATTCTGTCCAGAATGGAGTCGGAAGGGATGATCCATTCCTTCAACGGGATGGACGGGCTGACCTGGTACGCTGCCTGCAAGCATTGTTCTCACGACCACCACGAGGACCAGCATCCGCATTTTCAGTGCAAAAAGTGCGGCCGGGTGGAGTGCCTCGAAATAAGTCTGCCCATTCCCAAGGTAAAGGATCACAAGATTGATTCTGAGATTGTTTTGCTGGTTGGGGAGTGTAATAATTGTCAGTCTTAGGGGTGGGTAGTTGTGAAATTTCACCCTGGTAAAAACCGTGAAATTCTTTTCCCCATAATAATTCGATGATAAGAGGTATTAATAAACCCCTTGTCCAACAATTTTATGATCTGACTGATTGCGGGACCAACGTCCAATTTTTTGTAGTTGATCCCAAAAAGCTTCTTCCTGAAATTTTTCTTCCACTGGTAATGTTCTGTCTGGAATACTAGCAATTTCTTCTTCCCTACTTAGAGCTTGTTTAAACTTTACCCTTTAGCCTGAAGAATGATCAAATCATCGTAAGTATTAGAATTCCGTTTAACAGCATCATGGAGGTGGGATAAAACGGCAGATGGTTCTTCATGAGGAGTATTTTCAGATAGGATTTATAACCTGCCAGGTCCATTTTTGTTTTTTTTTAGGGAAGAAATGTAAATCGTTTTAAAGATGGGGTGAAAATAGATTTTTGTGAAAGGATGTATAACAAACTACTGTGCTTATCTAATGGTGAAATATTGGTTTTTTTGAGGTTTAGGGCCGATTATGATCTTTATAAAGCTTACAAATCCTTTAAAGAAAGGCATTGATACTCACATTGGAAGCCCCCCAGTTTTTTTAAGAGCGGGATGGACTTACTTCTAAGCAAGCCCTCTGAGTATTGTGATTCTTTTCGTTTGACTTCTACGAACAACGCTCTTTTTTCCATACGATTAATCGCGATGATATCGATTTCATTTTTAAACCCCTTTTCCCAATAGCTACCTATTTCCGACCACTCTCCGGAGAGGGCTAATTTTTCGGTAAAATATTTTTCCAGAAATCTACCGCTATAAGTCGCAAAGTCCCTTTTGACCAGTGCTTTCAGGTAGTTGAAATTTCCTATTTCCACGGTTCCCCTGTTTTTATAAATAAACCGAAACCAAAAGTGCAGGAAATTATCCTCTATGGCATATTTGATATTTCTGCTTCCCGGCTTAGAGAAAATGGGCAGCTTTTTCTGAATGATCTGGTAATCCTTTTCCAGTCGGCTTAAATAACCGCCGATGTTTTTCTGCAGAATGCTTTCTATTTCTCCTCTTGAAGTTTTGGAAGCCGCTAACAAAGAAAGAATGGAAAAGTAGGTGGTGTAATCTTTCCCGAATTCCTCGATCAACACGTTTTTGCCTTCTTCAAGGAAAATGGAATTATCTCTTAGGATTTCCTCCAGCATTTCATCAAAACTAAGCAGGGCTTTATCTACGAACTGCTCCACATACTTAGGTACTCCTCCGGAGAAGATATAAAAGGCCAGCAAATCTTCCGGTGAATATTTGGGATAAAATTCGGCGATGGTATCTTTCAAAACATCCACAGAGAAAGGCCTGATATACAGTCGTTCATTCGCCCGTCCAAAGAGTGGTTCCCGATTATCCTCAAATATCTTTTTCATCATCGCCTGGACTGATCCGCTTAGGACAAGGTTCATCCTGGTATGATCTTTATGGGAATCCCAGGCCGATTGCATGTCACTAAAAACGGCTGGATTAATGCGTGCAAACTCCTGAAATTCGTCTATAACAAGCGAAAGAGTATGTTCTTTAGCATAGTCCAGCAGCAGTCCGAAAACGTCCTTGAACTGCCTGATTTCCCCATAAACAGGGATGCCCAGCGTATCGCGAATTTGGTCGACATACTCCTCACACAACAAACGCTCTTCTTTCCTGGCCACAAAAAAATAGAGGTAAGGCTCATCCTGCAGGCTCTCCCGGATCAAGCGGGTTTTTCCGATCCGTCTCCTTCCTACCAGGACGGTCATTTTGGACGATTGCCGGCTAGTTTTTTTGATTTGGGCTAAGAACTCCAGTTCTTTTTCTCGATTGATGAATTTCATGGAGTAAAGATACGAAATTATCGTAACAGCGGTTACGGTAACCGTCGTTACAATAAATATTGATGCTTTCACTTCAAAAGATCGAGGTTCAGTTGATAGCGGGTGTTTCGTCCTTTTCCAACGGTAGGTCATGAGCCGATTATCGTCTTTATTCGGCTCAAAAATGCGGTTTTTTTGAGCCGAATGGAAGAATAATCAGCTTGCCGGAGAGAAAAATTACAACTTCAGGTTATTTATTAAAGATCTTACTAGCCACATCCGTCCTCAAAAAAGCTTACAGATCCTTTAAAGAAAGGCACTCCTTAATTAGACGCTATACTATTTTCCCTTCTTAAAATTTTCAAATTTAGTTAATCTAAAACTTCAAGTAGCTCCTCCAATGAATGCTCCCATTCAATTTGGTCGGCTAAGGCTCTAAATTCTTTGTAAGAAATCGGTTGATAGTCCTGCTCACGAAGAATCTCTTTGTAACTTATGCCTTCTCTGATTTCAACCGTTGCGTCCCTGTAATCTAATCGTTTACCTGAAGCATTGGGTTTCACCTGAGCCTTATCCACCTCTTCTATGTTCTTATAGATTAACCTCAGTTTATTCAAATCATTGATTCTCGTGATCAAATCAATGATATTCATCTTTATGTCATTTGCGCTCATAACCTTACTATTCTTTTATTGGTTAGATTCAAACTCAGGTTTAATCCTTGTCATTTTAGACTTTCATAAAACTTCTCTAAAGATAAACCATATAGATGATTCTTGGGTTTCTGTTGCGGGTTCAATACCAGTGCCTAGTAAATTTATTTGGTGATTTTTTCATATTCCCCTCCGCCCCTAACTTTCTCCCCAATTTTTCGTATAATTAAACATCAAAAAGAAGATTCACCCACCAATTCCCTATCAACGAACAACGAACAACGAACTACTAAATCCTATGACCGATATCAAACAGCTCGAAACCGACCTGTGGAGCGCCGCCGACGAACTGCGCGCCAATTCCAAACGAACCGCCGCCGAATATAAAGATCCCGTGCTAGGGCTGGTCTTCCTGCGCTTTTCCTACAACCGTTACCTGGAAGCACTCGATAAAATCGAGCCGAATCTAATTACCCCGCGGGGACGCCGCGAACCGAATAAAGACGATTTCCGCTCCGTCGGTGCTATCCTGCTGCCTGAAAAAGCGCAGTTCCAATATCTGGCCGAACTGCCGGAAGCCCAGGACCTGGGTGCAGCCATCAACAATGCCATGCGACTCATCGAAGAGGAATATCCCGACCTGGAAGGGGTGCTGCCTAAAGATTACCAACTCTTCGAAAACAGCCTGCTCCGCGAGTTGATCCGCATCTTTAATCGGGAATCCTTACAAAATGCCAAAGGTGACCTCTTCGGACGCATATACGAATACTTCCTCATGCAGTTTTCGATGATCGGCGCTGGGGCGCAGGAGGGTGGAGAGTTCTTTACGCCGCCTTCTTTGGTGCAATTGCTGGTGAATACCATTGAGCCGGATCACGGCATTGTACTGGACCCGGCCTGCGGATCGGGCGGCATGTTCGTGCAGACGGGCAAATTCATCAACGAGCATGGCAACCCGAATATCAATGCGGCCATTACCTGCTACGGAACGGAGCTGAAAGACAATAACGCCCGACTGGCCAAGATGAACCTGGCCGTGCATGGCATCGAAGGACATATCCTGCAAAGCAATACGTTTTATGAGGATGCACATGACCTGCGAGGAAAATGTGATTTCATTCTGGCTAATCCGCCTTTCAATGTGGACCGGGTAGACAAGGGCCGCGATTTCGTGCAGGAAGATCCCCGCTTGCCCTTTGGTCTGCCGCGCAACGACAATGCCAACTACCTCTGGATACAATATTTCTACTCCTATCTGAACGAACGAGGCCGGGCCGGCTTCGTTATGGCTTCTTCGGCAGCTGATGCTGGCCACTCTGAGCGGGAACTGCGCCAAAAGCTGATCGAAAGCGGCGCGGTGGATATCATCATCTCCATCGGCAACAACTTTTTCTATACCCGCTCCCTGCCCTGCCACCTCTGGTTTTTGGATAAAAACAAGCATCCCGACAACGAGGATTACGTGCTGATGATCGATGCCCGTAATACCTTCCGCAAGGTCAATCGCACCCTGAATGACTTCTCTCCGGACCATCTACACCGCTTTGAAACAACCGTGAAGCTGTACCGGCAGGAGGAAGTGAACATGGGTAATTCAGAGTGGCTGAAAGAGCATTTCCCGGATAGCGCCTACCAGAACATTGAGGGCTTCTGCAAAAAAGTCAGCCGGGCCAAGCTGGAGGAGAACGACTGGAGTTTGAATCCGGGGCGGTATGTGGGGGTCAGTTTGGAGGTGGAGGAGGATTATGATTTTCAATCGAAATTATCAGAAATCAACTCTCAGCTTATAAAGCTAAATGAGGAATCAATCAACCTGTCAAATAATATTACCTCTAACATAAATGAGTTTCTAAAATGACTTGGAAAAGTAAAAAGATTGGTGATATTATTACTCTTCAACGTGGTTTTGACATAACTAAGAAAGAACAGCAAGAAGGCCCCTATCCTGTTGTTTCGTCATCTGGTATTCAAAGTTTCCATAATTCGTTCAAAGTTGAGGGACCAGGAGTAGTTACAGGTCGAAAGGGATCTCTTGGAAAAGTTTTTTTCATTGAAGAAGCCTACTGGCCACATGATACAACCTTATGGGTTAAAGACTTTCAGGGAAATGATCCAAGGTTCATATATTATTTTCTCCAAACTCTACAATTAGAAAGGTTTGATGTAGGATCTGCAAATCCATCTTTAAACAGGAATCATATTCATAGCCTAAAGGTAAAAGTCCCACCACTCCCCACCCAACGCGCTATTGCCTCCATCCTCTCCGCCTATGACGATCTGATCGAGAACAACCTGCGGCGTATTCGCTTGCTGGAAGAAGCCGCGCAGTTGATTTACAAGGAGTGGTTTGTGCATTTGAGGTTTCCGGGATGGGAGGAGGTGGAAGTAGTGGATGGCGTGCCGGAGGGGTGGGAGATATTAAATATGAAATCTGTTTTGAAGTTAAACTATGGAAAAGCTTTAAAAAAAGCTGATAGAAAGGGTGGAGATTTTCCTGTATATGGCTCAAGCGGAATAGTCGGTTTTCACAATACTTTTCTAACAGAAGCCCCTGGCATTATTTTAGGCAGAAAAGGAAATGTAGGCAGCGTTTATTGGAGCGACCAAAGCTTTTTTCCCATCGACACAGTATACTTCATTGAATCAGAATGTAATTTGTATTACATTTTTTATTACCTAATTAATCAACAATTTTTGAGCAGTGATGCGGCAGTACCTGGTTTAAATCGAAATTATGCTTACTCCAAACCTTTTCTAAAACCTAAACAGGTAATAATCGAAAAATTTGAAGGTCAGATTGAACCAATCTTCACACAAATTGGAAACCTAAAACGTCAAAACCAAAAACTCCAGGAAGCCCGCGATATTTTACTGCCAAGACTGATGAATGGGACGATTGATGTAGAGAGCATAAAAAAACTCAGGGCGGTGAGCCCTGAGTAAAACGTCTTCAGGGAGATCTGGAAATGCTGACTAGGTCAACATAACTCTGTCTCCCGTCTTGTATTTTGGATTAGATTTTTTGACTTTTAATTAAAGGACAAAAAATAAAAATTGGTAAACAATTGCCACCCGCGCCCTGACCCTAGAGGGAAATCCGCCCGCGCAGAAGTGTCTAGTATAAGCGGAAAGGCCTCTTTCAGGAATAAAAAGAGCCCAGTACGGCCCGTATGGGGTGCGACGGGAAAGTCAATAAGTATTCCCCTGTATTGTTTAATATTCAATACATAAAGAAAACCAAAAAAATTCCTTTTTTTTCAAAACCTCAACCCCATGAGCTACGAATACTCCGAAAACATCCTCATCGAAGCCCCCACCATGGACCTGCTCGCGTCCCTGGGCTGGGAG
>JAUIKE010000313.1 GCA_030430845.1 Bacteroidia bacterium
GCCAGCTCCTCATAATGATTCGCCAGTCCGGCCCGAATCCGTTCCAATCGATCAAGGCCACCTTCTCCCGCCACACCGTAACTCAGATCTCGATCTCTTAAAAATGGTACAGCTGCAATTACTGCTTCCAGTTGCCCTTTTTCGTCTTTGACCTCTATCAGTTGATCGGCCCGCTCTTCAGGAGCGGCTCCCAATACCCAAAAATTAAAAGTTTGTAGTAACTCTTTAGGGGCTTCCAGCATAGAAGGCGAGTCATGGTTTCCTCCGGTAATGATGAGGTATCGACAAGGCGTTTGGATGAGCCGGTTCAGGAATTGATAATACATCCGTCGGGCCACATTTGGCGGATTGCTGATGTCAAAAACATCACCAGCCACAATGAGCAATTCGATTTCTTCTTTCAAGATGGTTTCCAGCAACCAGTCTAGCGCTAGTTGATGCTCCTCCTCTCGATCACGATGCAAGAGCTTTTGCCCTAAATGCCAGTCTGAGGTGTGCAGTATTTTCAATGGATGCAAGTTTTCTTACAAAATCACAGAATCGATAAAGTCCATGACCCGCCATTCCGACCAGGTATAAGGCTTACCGGACCAGGCGAAACCGACGTGTCCTCCTTGTTTGGGAGTTTCAAGGTAAAAATAAGGATGAGAATCGGCAATATCAACAGGTGAACAGGCCGGGGTCAGGATCGGGTCGTTCTGAGCATTGACGAGCAGAGTGGGAACTTGTGTGCCGCTGACATAATTTTTAGCGCTACAAAATTCATAAAAAGCTTCCGCGGAATCGAAGCCGCTGACAGGCGCAGAGAAATAGTTATCGAAGTCGCGCCACACCCGGATTTCTTCAAACTTGGACAAATCGATGGAACCGGGGAATTGAGCTTCTTTTTTCTCCAGTTTCTCCTTCAATCTATTGAGAAATTTCTTTTTGTAAATAAAATTCCCCGGCTTGTCTAAGGTATTGGATGATTCTTCCAGGTCACAGGGAGTGGAAAAAGCGATGCCGCCCTTCACCACCTCATGTAGTTCTTTGCCCTTGGTACCCAAGTATTTCAACGTAATATTTCCTCCCATACTGTAGCCGACAAGTACAATCTGTTCATAATCTTTCAAAGTAAGAGCATGATGGATAACCCGGTCAAGATCATCAATTTCACCATGATTATACAGGCGGAAGGTCCGGTTCATTTCCTCGCTGCAGGAGCGGTTATTCCAGGCCAGCACATCCCAATGGTGCTCGATCAGCAATTGGGCCATACCCTTGATATACGTTCGTTGAGAGTCCCCTTCCAGGCCGTGAGAAAGGATGGCTAATCTTTTGCAGTTTTGGTCCAGCCAATCCAGATCCAGGAAATCGCCATCCTCCAATTCGAGACGTTCTCTTTCGTAAGGGACTTCAACTTTTCTGAAGGCAGAAGGAAAAATAGTTTGCAAATGGCCGTTAAACTGATAAAGTGGTGGACGTTTATAAGAAGATTGTTGTATGTATGGCATGAAGTATTTTTTATTGCGGCTGTGGGGTTGTGTAAAAACTCGTTCCTCGTTTTTACACAACCCCACAGCCACAATATATTTAATTACTCAGTATTTTTTTTGCCGGAAACAGAGAAAAATTCCTTAGCCGCCCGACGGGGTTTCAGTATAGCCGCTTTTTCTCCTTCGGCAATGATGTAATAGTCTTGTATATCAGCTGCAGGAATTTCTGCATACCAGATCTCCGATTGGTCGCTGCCGGTACTGGTCACTATTCCGTCTTTCATTTTTATTTTAGAGAAACTTAATAAGGGCGAAGTCCGATAACACAGCCAAACCTGTTCTGCTCCGCTTACCTTGGCCTCGATCTGAACTTTATCGTCGACCTGTTCATGCTTGACCTCTCCTATTTCAGGGCTTTCTCTTTTGATCAATGGATGATCGATCAGATAGGCCACTCTTTCTTTCATGAGTTCTTTGAGGCCTATAATGGGAAAACCGTCAGCAGAGACAGTGGTATCTTTGTTTTCAAGAAAATCCTCGTAGGTATATAGTTTATTCGAATCTTCTTGTACCAGAGTATCTACGAAGTTCATTAGGCTATCCACACGCACGTTGAACAAGCCGTTAAAAAAGTTTTCTTCTAAAATGGTTTTTACATGTGCCACATAAATTTTTCGGTAAAAATCATTTTTCAGCAGCTTGGAGGTCAAGGGGCGTTTATCATTGGTATAATTCGTAAACAAGCTGAATCGCTGCAGGCCTTCGGTATCCAGATCGTCCTCCACAGTTAGCAAGGTAAAACCTCCGAAAGAGAGGTTCATATCCCAGAGGATAGGATGGAACATACCAAAAGAATCCTGGTACAGATAAAAATTGTGACTAAAGGCCCCCACGTAGCTATCCAGGTTGACGAGCACATTATCAAAGGCCAGCATCCAGAGGGCTTGTTCAATGTCCAGCAGCTTTTCCAGTTCCGCATCAGGCTCCTGCAAAGCCTCTGTAAGTCGGATTAATTCAGACCAGCCCCAGTCGGATTTCAATTCATACAAGCCTTTATAGCACAGGGAGTCTTCCCCCAGGTACATCAGAGAGGCTTTGTCCGCTTCCGGGCAATGATCGGGCCGCTCGGCCCTCCAATCCGGATCGCACTTAAACATGATTCCTTTCTCGTAGTTGTAATGTTCGTCCAGGAACACATTATCCACGTCTTCTGCACTGGTATACAAGCCCAGATATTGGTCATTAATATATACTTTAGCGAAGTTAGCCTTTGGAGCGGGCACGTATTTTCGGGCAATTTCATAGGAAAGCACTTCTCTGATAAAACTAGGATCCCGAAAACCGTTGGCCAACTTTAAACGATTGTATCCACCCGGCAGCTTGTTGTCCTTGTCAAATTTAATATTCAGCGGCAGTTTTACTTCCCCGTTTTTTTCAGCACTGTGGTAGGAACTGTTGCCCTTAAAGCGAACAGCCACTTTTTCATACAGAACTCCATTGACGTAGGTTTTCCCATCCAATCGCTCCTCCTTGCGATCATCCTTGAGCGAATCGAGAATGTGTCGCCAATTAGGCTCTTCAAAATAGATCTTTACCTCCAACACGGAATCCGGATGAAAAATATCCTGTGACCGGGCAGCAAAGGAACAACCCAGCATACACAACAGCACCAAAATCGGTTTTTTCATTACTTTAATTTTTAACACAGTTCATCCCGAATTTTTGAGGCAATTTTATAAAGTCTTGCTTTTTATAAATTTAGCTTTCGTTGTTCATTGTTCGTTGTTAGCGATTAAACGGGCAACTAGCAACGGACAACCAATTGAGAATCAAGATTTCGTTGAATATCCATTTTTTCAAGACCCTCTTTTAAAAAATAGGGGATGACTCATGTTTTATCTATTTAACTCCGACAACGTCATTTTGTGCGGTTCATACATATATCTGGGTGGATCAAAATTGATGGTTTTCGCATTTTCTACCATAAAATAATACTGTAAAGTTGAACTATCAGAAACAGGCTGGATCGTCACACCGTAAATGCCGTCCCCGGCCTTTTCATCATTGTGTTGTCCGTCGTCGAAGGCACGCATTCTTTTATAAGACTCTGTATCACTAAACCTGTAAAAGATATAAACCATCTTCGGATAGTTGGTTACTTTAGCCTGGATCTGGAAATTTTTTACAAAATCATTCGAAAAACGCTCCCTCCTTTTAAAGTCAATATTATCTAATTGAGAAGGTAGAAATAGTAAATTGGGTTCTTTTTTCAAGTACTCAGCCCGGTCAGTCATAAAGGACACCAATCCTGGGATTTTACTGGTTTTACCAACGACGGAGGAAAGGCTTTTATCAAAGTCCTCCAGATCATAGTATTTATTCGGATCATCCAGGAAGGCTTGTTTAATTTTAGCTTGAAGTTCCTGTGCTTTTTTCTCAAAATCGCTGTTGACAAACTGCTCATAAAGAATCGTTCTGACATGAGAAAGGTACATTTTCTTGTACATATCGATCTTCAACAACTGACTGATCAGTGGTTTTTTACGATTATTTACATGCAAGAGGGGATCGAGCTTTTCCATGGCTTTTACTGACAGGTCAGAGCCTTCGCCGGTATTCTTCAGGCTACCGAAGGCCAGGTTGAGGTCCCAGATAATCGGTACCAGCTGTCCATCTGCTTTTTGATACAGGTAATAATTCGGGCTGAACTGCCCGGTATAGCTGTCCAGGTTGGCCAATACATTATTAAATGCCAGCATCCAAAGGGCGCGGTCTACATCCAGGCTACGCTCGATTTGTTCGGGATTTTGATTCAGCAAATTGATCAGGTCGGTCAATTCTCTGTAGCCGGTATTGTGAATGTCCTCGAAGTTAGCTGCCAGGCAATCGGAGGAACTATCATCCTGTAGCGTACCCCAAATTTTTTCTTTACACCCCTGAGGTGTGTTTTTATTTTGCTTGGGCTTACTGTAATAAAAAGCCCCGGAAGAGGAGCCGAAATGATCCTGCAAAAAGCCCTCGTCAATTGGCTCGATGTTAACATACAGCCCCCAGTATTCGTCATTGATATACAACTGAGCGAAATTGGCTCGTGATGCAGGCATGTAAGCGCCCGCCATATTATAGGCAAGCACCTCTCTGACCATACTGGGATCCCTAACAGCGCTAGACAATTCGATCGCTGACCTGCCTGCATGTTTCTGAGTCATCCTGACCATGTCCAGGTCAATGTGTAAGTCGTTTCGTAAGGCTCCGGGCTGAAAGGAAGTCCCCAACCAATATCGAATGCCGACATCGGAATAACTTTGTCCGTTTATTTCCACATTCGCTATGAGTTTACCGTCTCCGTTATACCTCAGAGAATCCAGTAGGTACCGCCAATTATCTTGCTCAAAATCGATTTTCACCTGCTGAACTTTATCTAAATCGTAAAAGTCATTATCCGATTGAGCATTCAAACTGATAATACCTAACAATAAGGCGGATAGGGATAATATGATTTTTTTCATATGTATGATAAATATTTGAGATACTACCTTAAAATCAATGTATTAGTTAACTAACGCAATAATAAGAAATAATTGGTTTATAGTTCTGGGTTTTGGGTTTATAGTACGGAGCCCTCTGAACCCAGAACCCGAAACTATGTACTAATTAACGACTGAACATGTAAAATAATTTCCAGGCTCATTAAGGCCATAAGTGCCAGGCTCAATAATCGCAACCAGCGATAATTAGATTTCCTGAAGGATTCCGCCTTCTGTTGTGCTTTGGGATCCTTCGATTTGATCTTTCCGATAGAAAAAAGGTAAAAGTAGATGCCTATCCCTAAAAAAATGAATTCTAATATTAATCCAAAGTATTCCATATCTTAAATTTCCTCAAAAAATCCTGTTTTTTTATTTTTCTGAACCTTTTCGGAGGTAAAATACCGCCCGTTCATTGTAATATAAACACCTGGAGGCAAAGATTGGACGAATGCCAGGGCACTTCCCAGGTTAAAAAACCCATCTGAGGATGTACCAAAAGCATAAGGGATCATAGCCCCCGTTAGTACAATGGTTTTGCCTTCGATATTGGATTGGGCCAGAAACTGAGCCGTTTCCACCATTCTATCCGTTCCATGAGTGATAATGATCTTTTCGGTTTTGCTCCGCCTGCAATTGTGTGCGATAATGGCCCGGTCTTCCTCTGTCATCTCCAGGCTGTCGGTCATCATAAGCGTTTTAAAATCGATGTCAAGGGTGCAACGACCTCTGTCAAGCATTTTAGGTAGATGTGTATCTTTAAAAAACAACTCACCTGTTATATAATTGTAATCCTTGTCAAAAGTTCCTCCGGTAATAAAAATTTGGATCATTAGTTAGGTATTGGTTAGTATTAAGGTATCAGCAGCCGGCCGGCTGCTGATACCTCGTTAAATCCTGGCACAAAATAAAAATAGTTTACGTAAGCCATCACGGCCCACGTAAACTATTTAAGAATATTCTAAAGTGAATGAGGGCGTCTCATAACTCCTTCGTCGTTATTCGCCGCCAAATAATTTTCTTTTTGGGAGGTATTTAATGGCATGTTTCACATGCCGGTTGACATTTAAAATAAAAGGTTCTTCAATTGAGTAAAGTATGCGTATTTTAGTTTAAACCAAAAAACAAAATATGCTAGCACTTA
>JAUIKE010000314.1 GCA_030430845.1 Bacteroidia bacterium
TTCCTTTCCATCAGGGCTTCTGCTGTAAAAAACCTGGGTGTCCTCTGCATCTTCGTCTTTTGCGGAGCTCTGCCATTGGGCATATAGCATCCCTTTGAAAGGAAAGAGGACGACGCCATGGTTGTAATGATGGTCGGTTTGTTTAGGTGAAAAAACGGTGATGGTTTCCAGGCCTTGGGCAAAGTTTAGCCCAAGCGTTTTTTCCTCTTCAAGATCAAACAGCGGTTCGACCCTAAAGGGAACGTCCTGGCTTTGGGCATGTAAAATGCTCAATAGAAGAAAAAAAAAGAGGTTTTTTATGAGGTAAATATTCAAAGCTGCTTCTACGTTTTTATAAAAAATACTACAAACTACGATCTGTGTTTGAAAGAGAAAGGTAGAAGGCAATACTTTTTTATTAGTCCTTCTACTTTTCCTTACCGACTCAGGCGGTTACCTTCTACTCCTTTAAAGAAACATGCCGCCCGAAGCTTCAATGCGCTGGCCATTGACCCACCTGGCGTCATCAGAGCATAGGAATGCCGCAACATTACCAATATCATCAGGCACACCGGCTCTGCCCAGGGCCGTTTGCGAAGCAATAAATTGGTTGATATCAGCATTATCCCGAACGGCTCCTCCGCCAAAATCGGTTTCTATGGCTCCGGGAGCCAGAACGTTTACTCGGATACCGCGCTGCCCCAGGGTTTTGGCCTGGTATTTAGTGAGCGTTTCAACTCCGCCTTTCATAACTGCATACGCATCAAAGCCAGGCATGGTAAACCTTGCGAGGCCGGTTGAAATATTCAGAATACTACCTCCATCTGCCAGGATAGGCAGGGCTTTCTGTGTCAGGAAAAAAGCGCTTTTCAGGTGGATGTTCATCAGGGTGTCAAACTGTTCTTCCGTAGTTTCGGGAAAACCTGCATGTATGCCTATGCCGGCATTGTTGATCAAATGATGGAAATGGTGGGCACCAAATTGCTCTTGCAGTGTTTGTTTAAAAGTGGCGATAAAGGCATCGAAGGACTTGGCTTTTGACACATCCAAGGGTAAAGCTGCTGCCTTCTGTCCTATGGACTGGATCTCTGATACGACCTCCTCCGCTTTCGCCTTATTGCTCAAATAGGTGATGACAATATCCTTTCCTTTTTTTGCCAGGCTGATGGCCATATTTTTTCCCAGGCCACGGCTTCCGCCGGTGATTAGTGCTATTTCGTTCATTTTATAAGTTTTTTATTATTGAAGTTGTTTAAAGTTCAGCAATCTTAATAAGTCGACTATTCTATCTGAAATGTACAATTTTTGGTTTTTGTACATATTTTTTTTACCGATTAGCAGCCAAGGTCTTTCCCTTTTTTCCAGAGGGCAATTGCTTTTCTAATAAAAACATCGAGCTGTGTTTCATCCAGCTTGACGTTTTTCTTTATCCGTATACAGCCTTTGCCCAGGTCGAAATCTGATAATAGTTCTCGGCCTTGATCTATTTTGCCAATATTCCCGACGTACAAGCTAACATAATTTCTCTGTGCATTTAGGTTGAATAGACTTTGTTGGCCATTGCCAAAACTCAGCATCTTATATTCAATGTCTTCAACTAATTCTGGGGCACTATTCAGGATCATTGCCCTGACTTGTTCGAGTTTTTCTTTACGCCAATCGTTTTCCAATTGATTGAGATATTCTTGGGGGGTGGCAGCATTGTATTGCATAGTAGTATGTTTTTTTCTTCCCTTAATTTACAGAAATCTAATTAATCCAAGTCGCGATGAATACAAGAAAAATTTCATTAGAGGGATTAAAGTGTTTGGAAAAAAGAAATCCCCCAATATCTACCCTCTTGCTGACAGAAATCATTTCAAAATTTCCCGAAATAGCCTAAAATACATCGGAGATAATTCACTTAAAATCGAAGAAATATGTCACCATATCCAATCAAAAATATCATTCAGGAGGTTGAGGAGATCATTGCTTTTGTAGAAGGGCAGGAAAAGGAAAAAATGGACCTCATCGATCAGGTTCAGCTGCACTATCGCGAAAGTGCGCGGAACCTCATTCATTATATGGCGCTCCGCTCATTTGACCTGAGGGGCTTGCAGGAAAAATTATCCCATCTGGGTATTTCGGCCATTGCACACTGTGAAGCTTATGTGTTGGCCAATCTGTATAATATTTTAAAGTTGTTGTATCTGTTAGATGGCCGTTCAGCGGACAGCTTAGAAGAACTGTCAAATGTCAAAACCGGCTATTACGAAAGCCGGATGGCACTTGAAAATCACACCAATTCCTTGTTTGGAGTAAGCCAGGACAACAAGGCCCGCATCATGGTGACCATGCCGTCGGCGGCAGCTACGGATTATAAATTGATCCGGGATCTCTTAAAGGCGGGGATGAACATTGCCCGGATCAATACGAGCCATGACCGTTCGGCTGATTGGAAGAAAATGTCCGATATCATTAAAAAAGCGGAAGAAGCGACCGGCCGAAGCTGTATCATATATATGGATCTATCTGGTCCTAAGCTGCGCACTCAAGTACGAGAAACGCCACTTAGTAAGAAAGAACTTAAAAAGCTGTTTAAGAACAAAAAGAAAAAGGATAAGGGTAAAAAAAAGAATAAGAGGAAAAAAGGAGGTATCCTGGTCTCCAAAGGTGATTTGTTGAAAGTAGTTAGAGCCGGCGTTGAAACCATCAACCCATTGGATGTTCCAAAACCATTTGTAGGAGTAATCTCTACGACTTTACCTGAAATTTTTGACAACATCAAAGTAGGTAATCAAATCTTTTTTGACGACGGCAAGATAGGAGGCCTGATACGGGAAGTGGATGAAAGAGAAATGGTCGTTGAAATCACACAGGCAGAAATAGGAGGTAGCCGCTTAATGAATGAAAAGGGGATTAATCTTCCTGATACCGTACTGACCCTTCCTTCATTGACAGATGCGGATTATGGGCACTTACCTTTCGCTTCCAAATATGCGGATATCATTGGTTATTCTTTTGTTCGCAAACAAGAGGATGTTGAAGAATTACAGACTGAAATGAAGCGATTGGGCCGATTAGATATTGGCATTGTACTTAAAATTGAGACAAAGGAATCTTTTGAAAATCTTCCAGATCTGCTGCTTACAGCCATGCGTTCGCCTAAGGTAGGTGTTATGATTGCCAGAGGAGACCTGGCTGTAGAAATTGGTTTTGAACGTACGGCTGAAGTACAGGAAGAGATCCTTTGGATTTGTGAAGCAGCGCATGTGCCGGGTATCTGGGCTACTCAGGTATTGGAGAAACTGGCCAAGAAAGGGCTGGCTAGCAGGGCGGAGATTACGGATGCGTCTATGTCTTCACGGGCAGAATGCGTGATGCTGAATAAGGGGCCTTATGTAGTAGATGCGGTTAGTACCTTGAATGATATTCTGCAACGTATGGCTTATCACCAATGTAAGCGCAAAGGTAATTTAAGGCCACTGAGTGTGGCTCGAAAATTTATTAATGACGGGATCAAAAAAAAGAAAGGTAAAAAAGTAAAGTTAGAGGTATAATATGAGAAGCGGCCCTCGGGCCGCTTCTCATATTCTTATTTTTCGGATCAATTCAAATACCTGCTTTTGAAGAGGCTCCAAAGCACTTTCTACCTCTTCTGAGAGTGTCATCTCCATGGCTTGCAAATTAGCTACGGAAACCACAAAAAGATGAATGTTCGGCTGTTTTCCCAATAAATACATGCCTTCCATAAGATCTTTAAGGCCTATTTCGTGCGTACTCATCGCTTTGGGGAAATCGGAAGCAAATCTAGGCGTGATGTGCCGGATTGTTCCCGGAGGGTGCTGATCGAGTGTTGCATCGATCAGAATGACATGCTTATAATCGTCAAAATACTCCATAAGCGCAAAGCCTGCCGTACCTCCGTCCAGCAGGTCGACTCCCCTGGGAAGTTCCTGTCCTTCCAGCCTGCGCACGAAATGAACACCCAGGCCTTCATCGCTCATCAATAAATTGCCGATACCCATAATCAGGAGATCGGCAGATCGGAAATGACTCTCAGTATTAAGTTTGCTGTGGCTCTTCAACATTTGATGTTTGGGCTTTTTTGCTGTTTTTTCGTTCTTGCTCATGGCGTTCTTCATCTTTTATGAATTCTTTTTCTTCGATGAATTTCCAACCACCACCCATAGAAGAGATCTCTCCGCGGCCTTCTACATAGTCATGGTAAAAAACAAGGTAAATGTGTATAAGGCTGAAAAATACAAAGAACCACATCAGGCTGTGATGGATGTTCCTTAGGGCAAAGTCACCTCCGAATGCAGGTGCTACCCAGGTAAAAAGCTCCGGAAACCACCAGTCGCTCATTGGTGCGTACAGTCCAAATCCTGTAACAATGATCAGCAAGGATGCTAAAAACAGAAGAAAGTAGGTAAATCCAGCCATGGCATTATGCCCAACCGACATATGTTCTTTAGACTTCGCCAGCAGTACATCAATTTTCAAAACGCTGATGAGCTCTTTGATATATCGCCGGTTAGTAGGGATGAAATTCCGCCAGTTGGCATATTTATTTCCCACAAAGGCCCAATATATACGGAACATCCAGTTGAATGCGAAAATATAAGCACTTACAAAGTGTATGTATCGGATGGTACCAAACAAATATCTATAGGAGGCCTCTTCACTTGATATCAGGGCAGGTGGATTGCCAATAAGGTATCCTGAAATGATCAGCACAAGAACAGCCAGCGCATTGATCCAATGGAACAGGCGTACTGGAAACTCCCAAACGAATACCCTGAGCAGCTTCCTGCCAGACATTTCTATTTTATGCGTTTTCATACGACCTTAATTTTACTGATGTTACTTCCTTCTTCGTCGTACAGGTGTACCGCGCAGGCCATACATGGATCAAATGAATGAATGGTTCGGAGTATTTCAACGGGCTGTTCGGGATCCGCCACCGGAGTGTCCATTAAGGCTGCTTCATAAGCAGACATCTGCCCGCTGGGATCTCTCGGAGAAGCATTCCAGGTAGTAGGCACGACCAGTTGGTAATTGTCGATCTTCTCATCTTTTATCTTAATCCAATGGGCCAAAGCACCGCGTGGAGCTTCGCAAAAACCAACGCCGGCAGCTTCAGCATCCCAACGCTTGGGACTGAACTTCTCCGTGTTGGCCATCCGGGTATCGCCATTTCGAATATTCGTGATCAGCTCATCATAAAACTCCATGACCCAATTGACCATCAATTGAGTCTCCAGCCCTCTGGCGGCTGTACGGCCTAGTGTGGAGAATAAGGCTTCTACAGGCACCTCCAGCTTACTTAGAGCGCTGTTGACGACTTCTACAAACTCTTCTTTCCCACGCGCATAACCGACCAGCATACGGGCGAGCGGCCCCACTTCCATAGGATGGCCGTTCCAACGCGGGGTTTTCAGGAAGCTGTACTCTTGGTCAACATTGAGAAAATCATAGGGCGGTTTCGGTCCGGTATAATTCAATTTGGTCTCGCCATCCCAGGGGTGCAAGCCCTGATCCTTGCCAACCGAATAATCATAATAGGAGCGATGTACAAACTCCTGAACTTGCTCGGCATCTCTCAGGTCGACATCATACACTTCCTTAATGTTTTTATTCATGATAACTCCGGAAGGAAACTTAAAGCTCGAGGGGTCATTAAATCCATTGGTTGGAAAATCTCCGTAGGCCAGATAATTGCCTAAACCTCCGCCAATGCTTCCCCAATTTTTATAAAAGGAGGCTATGGCCAACAAGTCAGGTATATAAACCTGCTCGACAAACTGTTTGCCTTGTTTTAATATGGTTTCTACATAGCCTAAGCGCTCAGCATTGATGGCACTGGCTTCATCCAGGCCGATGGCACAAGCCATTCCGCCGACGAGGTAATTGGGGTGTGGATTCTTGCCGCCGAAGATGGTCTGAATTTTCACCATGTCCTTCTGCCATTCGAGGGCTTCCAGGTAGTGAGCTAACCCGATCAGGTTCACTTCAGCCGGCAACTGATAAGCGGAATGCCCCCAATAACCGTTGGCAAAAATTCCGAGCTGGCCACTCTCTACGAATTTGGCTATCCGTTTTTGAAGATCGCTGAAATATCCCGGCGAGCTCTTCGGCCAGTGGCTGATGCTTTGTGCCAGTT
>JAUIKE010000315.1 GCA_030430845.1 Bacteroidia bacterium
ACTTGTGTTATCCCGACAGCAGGTAATGCCGGCGGTGCCATGAGCGCTTATTGTGCCCGAGCAGGAATGCAGGCCATTGTTTACATGCCTGAAAAAACACCCGATTTATTCAAAAAAGAATGCACGTTTTTTGGAGCCCAGGTCTTTACCGTGAAGGGGTCTATTGCTGATTGCGCTGTAAAGATGAAAGAGGACATGCGGGAAGGCTGGTTTGATGTGTCCACAATGAAGGAGCCTTTTCGTTTGGAAGGTAAAAAAACAATGGGCTATGAAATTGCTGAACAATTAGACTGGGAATTGCCGGATGTGATCCTTTATCCGACCGGCGGAGGCACCGGCCTCATCGGCATTTGGAAGGCCTTTAAAGAACTGGAAAAATTAGCTTGGTTGAATTCAAAGCACCGGCCAAGAATGGTGGTGGTGCAGTCTCAAGCCTGCGATCCTGTTGTGCAGGCCTGGAAGGCTCAGCTGGATCATGCGCCTGCTTACGCTAATCCAAAAGAAACGATTGCTAACGGCCTGAGGGTGCCCAAAGCTTTCGGAGATGAAATGATCCTGGAGGTTTTACAAGAAAGTAGTGGAATGGCCCTAAGCATCGGAGATGAAGAAATAATTAAAGGCATTCAGGAGGTGGCTGGCAAAGAAGGCGTACTTTTATCTCCTGAAGGAGCGGCTGTCTGGAAAGCCTGTCAGCATCTCAGACACCAGAATTGGATAAAAGAAGGGGAGAGGGTTGTGATGTTAAATACAGGAAGCCTCTACAAATACATGGAGAATGTATAATCTATTTAATAAGGGGCTGTCTCATAATTCCTTTCTGAATAAAAATACCTTTATGAAAAAATTATTTTACAGTCTCTTTAGCCTTGTAATATTTTTTAGCTGTCAGTCTCCTCAACCCAAAGAGCCGGTCGATGAGGCTGCCTTTGACATTAAAGAAATACCGCTTACTACCCTAAGTAGTGGTGAACCCAACCTTTTCAAATCCGCTTCCGGCCAACTTTTTCTCAGCTGGATCGAAAGCCCCAATGATAGTGTGGATGTTTTAATGTTTTCAAAGCTGGAAAAAGATCAGTGGACAGAGCCCAGAGAAATTGCCAGAGGCGGAGATTGGTTTGTTAATTGGGCGGATTTTCCTGCTTTGGCGGTTTACTCCGAAGATGAAGATCAAATAGCCGCCCACTGGCTCCAAAAAAGTGCCGGCGGCACTTATGATTATGATATCAAAATTGCCCAATCTTCGGATGGCGGCCAGAGCTGGTCGGTACCTTTCATCCCGCATACGGATGGGATCTCAGCCGAACATGGTTTTGTTTCCTTTTTGCCGATGCCTGAAGGGCGCATGATGGCCAGTTGGCTGGATGGGCGCAACACCAAGCAGGAAGGTGGTGCCATGACCCTCAGAGCAGCAGAATTTACCATCGATGGAGAATTATCAGAAGAGTTTGAGCTTGATCATCGTGTTTGCGATTGCTGCCAGACCGGGACTACTCTGACGAGTGATGGTCCCATAGTGGTTTATCGCGATCGTTCTGAAGACGAAATAAGAGACATCTATTGTGTAAGAAAAGTATCCGGGAAATGGCAAGAGCCTCAAGCAGTTTTTCAGGATAACTGGCGCATCAACGGCTGTCCGGTGAATGGCCCGGCGGTGGATGCAAAGGGAAAAGAGGTTGTAGTAGCTTGGTTTGCTATGCCTGAGGGTGAGCGCCAGGTCAAGGTGGCCTTCTCTGATGATGCCGGCGCTAACTTCCAGTCTCCGATTCGGATAGATGAAGGAAACCCGGAAGGGCGAGTGGATGTGATTTTGCAGGAGGACGGTAGTGCCTTGATCTCCTGGCTGGAAAATAAAGAAGGAGGACAGGCCGCAGTGCAGATGGCCGTGGTTCGACCTGGAATGGAGAAAAGTAAGGCGGTCAGCCTGACTGATATGTCTGCCTCCCGCTCCAGTGGCTTTCCCCGGATAGCTAAGTTAAAGGACAAGATTTATCTGGCCTGGACATCTGTGGAGGGGAAGAAAACAAAGGTTAAAACGGCTATTTTGAAGTAATTGGGCTGTTTATAAAATAATCTCCATACCATCCCTAGCGATTTGGCTGCAAGGAAACCTTTTTTGACATTTGGCTTCCATTTCCTGCAGATAATCATCATCGTGGTCAGGGTCATGGTGAGTGAGGTAGAGGTTTTTGACCTTTGCTCGTTCAGCTACTTCTATGGCTTGTTCCCAACTGCTGTGTCCCCAGCCTCGGCGTTCTTTCAGTTCTGCTTCGGTGTATTGTGCATCATGGATCAGGACATCAGCTCCTTTGGCTAATTCTACGATCCGGGGGTCAATATTGATACCATGTTCAATATCGGTACAGAAAACAAAGGACTTGCCGTTTTCGAGATCAAAGCGGAAACTATAGGCGTCCCCCGGATGCTGATGTTTGAGGATCTTGACTTGTTTGCCTTTCCAGATCAATTCCTCATGTTTGCTGCTAAGGAAGCTAAATTTAGCACCCATCTTTTCGAGGGGTACCGGAAAATAGGAGGATTGCATTTGGGTTTTGAAAAGGGAAGGGATATCCTGATCGCGTCGGTCTTTTCCCATGGAGTAAATAACAATATGAAAATCCGGATCGTAGGCGGGTTTGAAAAAAGGAAAACCCTGGATATGATCCCAGTGAAAATGGGTAAAGGCAATGATGAGCTGGTGGTTTTCAATGGTGTCCTTTCGGGCCAACAGATCTTTTCCTATTTGCCGGATGCCGGTCCCCGCATCGCAGATTAACAAGTTGCCGTCATCAAATTCGAAAAGAGAACTTGAGGTGTTCCCTCCAAATTTTATAAAATTGGGATCGCAAACAGGAATAGAGCCACGAGTGCCGTAAAGGGTTATCTTCATTATAGTGATGGTGTGTCTAGGTACCTAAATGGCCAATATACCAACGATCTTTATTTTTTACAAATTGCGTGAAGTCAGTGAATAAGCTTTCTGCCCACGGCGGCAGAAAGCTTATTAAGTTTTTCACTATTTCCTAAAAGGGCAATCCTTACAACGCTTCCCTTTTTTATACTTTTCGCAGCATTTTTTCTTCTTGCCCTTCTTTTTCTTTTTCTTTTTTTCACCCATTCGCTTTTTATTCTGCTCCGCCCTCTGCTGATAATTCGGCCTGGTTGATAGCGTCGATCTCTTTATCGATATAGTATAAGCTCATGGGGCCGTCTCCTATGAGCTTTATTTTGTCCAAAATAGTGCGCATGAGGTTTTCCTCTTCTCGTTGCTCCTCAATATACCATTGTAAAAAACTGATGGTGGAGTAGTCATTTTCAAGGGTAGCCTGAGCTACCAGTTCATTGATGGCGTGGGTTACTTTCTGCTCGTGCTTATAGACCTGTTTGAATAATTCCTGGACAGAATCAAACTCGTGCGGAGTTTGAGAAATTTCAGGTGTCAAAGCATGTTGGTCCACCTCACTCAGATAGTGAAATATTTTCAGCATGTGCTCTCTTTCTTCATCACTTTGCCGATGGAGGAATTCAGCGCAGCCTTCTAATCCTTCCTTATCGCACCAAGAGGCCATAGAGAGGTATAAAAAGGAAGCATACCCTTCCAGCTTTATTTGATTGTTGAGAGCAGTTGCCATTTTTTCTGAAATCATATGTTGTTTCTTTTTTTATTTAGTAAAATCAGACACTAATGATAACAAATTTTTGATACTTCGGATCGAAGGCTTCTGTTTTTTCGTATTTTATTCCATATTAAACTTTTTAGCGATGAAAAAACTGCTTTTCCTCATTTTCTTTTTACCGATTACCCTGGTAGCCCAGCAAGACAAAGATATTGAAACCGTCAAATCCCTCTTACGTCAGCAACAGGCCGATTGGAACCGGGCAGACATCGAAGCTTTTATGGAAGTGTACTGGAAATCCGAGGACTTGCAGTTTGCAGGTAGCAGCGGTGTGATCTATGGCTGGCAGAACACTTTGGATCGATACAAAAGGAATTATCCTGACGCCGATGCGATGGGACAACTGACGTTCGATATCATAAAAGCTCGCAAAATTGATCCCAAGATCATCCTGCTTAATGGAAAATTCACCCTCCAACGGAAAAATGACCAACCGAGCGGTTATTTTACCTTGATCTGGAAAAAGATTAAAGGAAAATGGATGATTATTGCAGACCATACATCATAGTAGATAAGTGAGAGGCGACCGCCCTTTACTTATTTACTATAAACTACTTTACCTCCAACAATGGTGTAAACAAAATTTGCCTCCAGCCATTCCTCAGGCTCTGTTTCAAACAGGTCCTTATTAATGACGGCTACATCTGCCAGCATGCCTTCTTTGAGGCGGCCTCGGTCTCTTTCCTGGAAAGCCCCATAAGAAGAGCCCCAGGTATAAGCTTTCAAAGCTTCTTCCAGGCTGATGCGCTGTTCCGGGAACCAGCCTTCCTCAGGTTGCCCGTTGATGGTTTGGCGGGTGACGGCAGCATACAGGCCCATTAAGGGGTTAATCGGATAGTAGGAGGCATTGGTCCCGGGCCAGTCGGAACCAAAAGAAAGAATACAATCATTATCTTCTAGCGTTTTAAAAGCATAGGCTCCCCTACAGCGCTCATGTCCGATGCGCTCTTCCATCCAGCGCATGTCATCTGTGACGTGGTAGGGTTGTACTTCAGCAACGATGTTTCTTCCTTTAAAGCGGCTAAAATCCTGTGGGGCGATTACCTGTGCATGAACGATCCGAAAACGGCGGTCATTCACTCCATTGTAATAATCCATGCTGTCAAGAATGTCCAGCAAAATAGCATTGGCCTGATCGCCAATCGCATGAATGCGCATCTGGATACCGGCGCTATCTGCCGATACGATCATATCTTTGAACGACTCCATATCTTTTGAAAACTCTCTCCAGCCGCCCCGCCAGTTGGCATTTTCAAGGGCATTATCACTGTAAGGCTGGTAAAAGCGGGCGGTTCTGGCTCCCATGATGCCGTCAATGTGTGTTTTGAGCGTTCCAAAGCCGATCCAGTCATCCCCTGCTGCTTGTGGACCTCCTTCCGCATCCCAATCGATGACCCAGCCTTTTTCCACCATATCCTTATATTCTATGAGCCTGGAAGGACTGAAAGTGACCCGACAGCTCAATTCGCCTTTTTCCTTCAGGTTTTGGTAAACTTCCAATTGAGTGGCGTCCGACATATCCTGGACGGTCGTAACGCCATACTTTCTGCATTCCTCCAGGGCTCTTTTGGACTCAGCTAGCCTTCGTTCGAATGATTTTTCCGGGACTGAATTGAGGGCTGTTTGCAAGGACTCTCCGGTTAATAAGCCGGTTTCAGATTCTATACCCAGCGCCTCCAGGGCCAGTGCGTTGGCCAGTCCTTCCGTACGATCATATCGTGTGACCAGAACCGGATGATCGGGGGTAATATCGTCTATCATATTGCGGTGTGGATTGAAAACCATGTCTTTTGACTCACTTCCTTCCGAGCCTACGCCCCAGGCTTCATAAGCTCCCCAGTCACCTCTGGTGATCCAGCTGCCTTTGGGCAATCTTTGTGTCGTTTCCTGTACCCGCTGACGGAATTTCTCTTCCTCATTGACATCCAAAAGGTTAATTCCTAGAAGTAGCGCTCCGGCAGAGGCAAAATGCACGTGAGAATCATTGAAGCCTGGGACAGTTAATTGCCCTTCCAGGTCGATGGTCTCTTCGGCATTGGGCGGTACTTGCTCATTGGTACCTATTTGTGCAATTTTTTCACCTTTGATAGCGATCCAACCGGCCCAGGGCATGGCCTCGTCTCCAGTCCAGATCTTTCCGTTGGTCAACAACAGGTCTATTTCGTTGTCTGAGGAGGATTCCTGATTGCAGCTACAAAGGGCAAGCGCAATGAACAGGGTGAGAAGGTAGGAAGCGTATTTTTTCATTTTATTTGGTGTTGTGATTGGTTCATAGTTCATAGGTTCCGGGGTTCCAGGGTTCCATCCGTCTCGTATGTTTGCCAAGAGTTAAAACAAGTTCATTGAAATACGTAAATTGTTTCGACCCGGTCAAGAAGGAAGTCCGCCAAAACAATCTGCCTTTGGCAGATATGTAGAGCCTGAGATCTCCTCTGG
>JAUIKE010000082.1 GCA_030430845.1 Bacteroidia bacterium
TCAGCGCTAGGATATATTCTGTATTTGTAGGCTCGTTTCATTAAATAAAAATACAAAAAGTTGCCCACTAAAACACGTTTTGTTTTAATAAGTTATCCACATGTGCTCTTCAAATCTTAGACTGGCAAAGCCTACTGACATGACCACCGTCAAAGACGGTGGTTTTTATCGTTTAATAAAGTGGGCTCTACTTCACCGAATGAAAATAGAGCCCCTTCAACTCACTAAAGATTATAAATCAATTTCAAAAAAGGATTTCTCCTGGTTAAGTTAGGTGATTCAATGTTTTTACCCCACTCTCGCGGCGTAAAAACATTGAATCACCTAATAGTTTGCCGCCTGTCGGCGGCAAACCCAAGGTGCATTCCCTTAGTATAGGGAACTAGCCAACCAGGGTTTAGGGTGTTTAAGTGTTTTCGGGTCGATATTGCATTTATTTGCTGGTCAGTGGAACTTACCTTCACCGGCTGACGCCTGTTTGGTAACCGATAGGCAGGCAATAGGTTTTAGGTTGTCGGCTCCGGCAAGTTCCTCAAAGTGACTTTGGGGTTATAACTAATCTTTTTGTTATTTCTAAATTACGGATCTTTTGTGAGGAAAGACATCACGAACAAACAGGGAGTACCTTTGAACCAACGAATGGGCGGTTTTACTTATTAAACTATAAAACGGGCAGGCGAATAATCACCTTTGTACCGGCCGGCCGGCCTTCATCATCTTTCAGATCCTGGATACTTAATTTTGTAGGCCGCTTTTCTCTTTCCTCCAGGATCTCCAGGCGGCGCTGAGTAATTTTGATCGCCTTGGATTCATGAGAGCTGGAGGCAGATTTAAATTCAGAGGAGGCGGATCTTCCAACCCCGTTATCTTCTACGCTACATAAAAGCTCCTCTCCTTCCACTTCAAAGCCGATGGTAATCTTTTTGGCTCCTTTTTTATTGGCCAGGCCATGCCAGATAGCATTTTCAATGAAAGGCTGCAGGATCATGGTGGGGATGATGTAATCCTCCGGATCCATGTCTTCTGACATTTTAAATTGATAGTCGATATTATCTTCGAACCGCATGGCCTCCGTGTTCAGGTATTGTTGGAGTAGATCCTGTTCTTCGTAAAGGGATAAAAAGGGTTTTTCTGCCTGTTTTAAAATGGTGCGCATCAATTTGGCGAAGCGGTTCAGGTAGTCATTGGCGGTATCGATGTCTTTTTGTTCAATATAGCTGCTAATGGAATTCATACTATTGAAGATGAAGTGAGGATTCATTTGCAGGCGCAGGATGGCCGTTTCGGTTTCGGCGACTTGTTGTTTGTACTCCGCTTCTTTCCGTTTGTGGGCCTCCTCTTTCTGAATTTGATAGACCCGGTAGCGGTAAACGCCATATATTATTCCCAATCCTGCTAAAACGAACAGGCTAATGGCCCACCAGGTCTGATACCAGGGCGGCTTAATACGGATAGCCAGGGTTTTGACCTCCTCCGACCAAATACTGTCGGAATTGGCGGCACGGATTTGGAAGGTATAATCGTCAGGTGGCAGCCTGGGATAGCGGGCAAAGCCTTTTTCTCCTTTTTTTAAGCGAACCCACTCTTTGTCGTATCCTTCCATCTTATATTCCAGTTGGGTGGAATGGGGGTCGCTGTAGTCGATGGCGACGAAGCTGAAGGAAAGGGTGTTGTCGCTGTAGGGCTGAACAATACGACTGAAGGTCATGACATTGGTCGCGTTTGAAATAGCATCTTCCAGAGTAGAATCTACCTTATCGTTTACCAGGATTTCGGTGAGGTGGATTTTGGGTTTTGTTTGAATGGGGGTAATTTTATCCGGATCTACAACTGTTATGCCATTATCGCCGCCAAACCAGAGAATGCCATCCTCGTTAGCCATGGCCGCCAGCGTATGAAATTGAGTGGATTGAGTACCATCAGCTAAAGAATAGCTGGTGAATTGTTCGGTTTGTCGATCGAAGCTAACCAGGCCACCGGAGGTGCCCATCCAGAGTTGGCCGTCTTTTCCGAGGAGTAAACTTTGTAAATCATTTTTTTGTAGATCTTCTGTGTTTATAATTAACTGATGAGACTCTTTAAGGTTAGTTTTGTTTAAATGAACCAATCCCCTACCTGTGGCCATCCATAAACTGGAACCATTAGGTTCTTCAAAATATCCAGTTACATAGCCCTTAATTGGCTTTTTTAGTAACAGTTGAAGTTTCTCCGCTGAATAATTAAAGATGAAAACTTCAGAACTCTGGTGGGAAACATAAATACTACCCAGTGAGTCCTGGTATATGCTAAAAAAATAGTCATTTTTGTCTGTAGGTGCATAAACCTGTTTAAGAAAAAACAATTGATTATCCGTACAGATTTTAAAAATTCCATTCTGAAGAGTGCTCACCAGGATCTCCCCATTATTGAGCTGATAAATATAGGAAGCCAGTTTTATAGGTTTCCCTTGCTGATCTGTCAGAGTAGTAAAGGTTTTTAATTGTGGATCAAAATGCCTTACTCCTTCCGGAGTAGCGATCCAGGCTCTGGAATCTCTATCAACAATGATATGATTTATTTGAAAATTAACATTAACCTGTTCTTGAGAAGTAGCCTGGTAAACATGGTCCAGAATATGCCCCTTTTTGTCCTGTATAAAAATTCCATCTCTTAAGGTAGTTGCCCAATACAAAGAATCATTATAATGTACTATTGACCGGAAGGCGTAATTGTCCTTTCTATAATCTGTTAGTGGTTTTCGAATGGCGGCGAATTTAATTTTTTCAGGATCCCCGAAAACACAGCCCTTATTTTGAAGGTTGATCCATAGATGTCCGTTAGGATCCACATAAGAATCGTTAATCAATGAATTGGCCTCAAGGGATGGATCGTCAATTAAACGGGAATTAATATCAAAATACTCCCATGTACGAAAATTTAAAATAGCCAGTCCCTTGTGAAATTTAGTTATTAAGAAATGTTGATCATCTAATTTCCTAATATAGTTAGGCTGCTGGGTAGGGAGAAAAAAAGGAGTAAGCTGGTCGGTTTTTATATTCCATTTCAAAATCCCCTGATTTGTAGAAAACCAAACTGCTTCTGACGATTCAAAAATGAGACTGTGAACATTAAAAGCAGCAAAATTCTCTTCTTGCTCATCAAATCGAGTAAATTGATTAATAATTTCCTGATTATTCCCTATTTCAATAACTTCTAAGCCTTTTGATTTGGAACCGTCTACCAAAAAGATGTATTCTAAACGGCCGTTTTTATCTGTTCCGGGATAAATGTCTATGTCAAATTGTCCATAGCCAATTGGAGGAGAGTATTTTTTGGTATAAATATTAAAACTAAAAATTGCACGGTCTCCTCCGGCTTTCAGCCACAAAATACTATCCTGTTCGAGATAAAAGGCCTTATACCCAGCTTGTAGTTCCAGCCCTCTGGCATCTTTCACCGTGTAGGAAGAAAAATTATCCTTTTGGCGATTATAACACTGAATAGAATTTCCATTGCAGAACCATAGATTGTTCTGCGAATCCTCAAAAAATCCCCCCACAACAAGGCCGCCGCTAAGGGCATTCGAGTCGGCTTCATTGGGGAGATATTGAAGTAGGGTGTGTCCATCATACCTGTTGAGCCCTGATTCTGTGCCTGTCCATAAAAAACCCGTGGAATCCTGAAAAATTGAATAAATTCTTGCAGTAGTAGGGAGCCCCTCAGTGGTTTTCATTTGGTGCAACCACAAGTTCAGGTCATCTTGGCCAAAACTAACCTGGCCGAAAAGCAAGAAGACAAACAGAAGGAACTTACAGGTAGGAATAGTGGGTCTGGTCATTACATACAATTCTCAAGATTGGTTTTAATAAAAGAAATAGAAGAGGCAAAAAAGTACTGCCCCCCCTTAAACTGGACCAGTTGTTTATTTTCGCCTGTGTATGCATTTACCTTTCTTCCGGATGCATCCACATATTTTTGCCCTTTTTTGTACTCTCCTTTTTCAGTAAACAGGGCATCTTTGCCGACATTTATACGGTTAAAATTGTATCCGTAAATCCCTTTATTTACAATATCCTCAAAATGCTGAAGGCGGCTTTGATAAGACACAAAAAGGAGTCCTCTTTCAGGGCTGTCTTTATCTTTCTTGCTTAGATTGAGTGGTCCGTAAACCATACCTCTGCGAACAATCTGCCGGTCCCTCCAATCGGCCTCAGACCTTGGGTTGGCTTTTCTAACATGTGAATTCATCGGGCATTGAAGTCCTTCTGGGTCAGATTTATAGTCAAAATCATTATAATTTTCTTTTTGTCGGGAAGGATAGGTAAAGGGATCAACTAATGGTGTCCCATCTTTATGTCTGCCTATAACATTAGATGCAGCATATCCTTGATAATCTTCGTAGCCAAGCTTTTCTGAGAGCTTTTTAATTTTTCCTTTGAACCGACTCGGGAATAATCTAAACTTCAAAAGAACAACAAAGCTACCGCAGGCATAGGGTTTGGGGGACAGCTCATTCCTCCTTAATACCGTATTTAACCTGGCCGGCGGATCAGGCTTGTAACCATTTTGTTTTTCAAAATCTCTGGATGTAAAGTATCTAGGATTACTAATACCGTCCTTAAACCCAAACCATCCCCTGGGAGCATCGTTTGATTTCTCCGGATTCCTAAATCCAATTTTAAATGCTACACTGCCAAAATGCGCTTTAAAGCGTATGTTCTTAAACTTGGTGCTTTCTACAAAAAAATCGAAAAGCTCCTCCTGATAATCTTCCTTATTTTCTTCTTTCTTAGCAATCCGACTGATCAAGTCTTCATCATCGGTTGAAATTAATACAAGCGCATCCGAAGGATTGGCCAGATCTTTATCGAGAGTGGGCTTAGATACAGCTCCAAATGCACGTTGGCATCGTTTTTCCAAACCTTCTTCAAAGGCTTTTATATCATCGTCATTTAGGTTGATAAACTGTCCGATCCTTTTAGGGTTAAAGAGATATTGATAACCCTGGTAACTCAGATAAAGCCCGACATGGTTGTTGTCAGGCGGCAATTCCATTTGGTCTTTTGCAGATGTAAGCGGTATGTTTTTTAGCCACCTTGCAATTTCTTGCTTGAGCGTCAGATCTTCTGAGTGAAATTGTTCTACTCCATCGGGCGTATTTGGGCTGATTGATCTTTTGGAAGTGGCAGCACTTGAGCTGTTTGAAAAAAAGAAAAAAGCCTCTTTTTTAGATTGCAGTTTTTGCAATTTCTGATTGATTTTTGCTAATTCGTTTACGAAAAACAAACCAGAAGTATGCTCATCGATTGATTGGCTGTATTCTTTCAAGGACTCAGAAATTTGATCATATTCCTGCTTTAAATTCCTCCATTCCCGCTGATTTAAGGTGACGGCTACCTCGTCTTTTAATCTTTTGAAATAGTCGATTTGGTCTTGTTTAAGCCTGATTTGCTTGCGTAGGTTTTCATCCCTGGCTGTTAGTTCATCTACTTTATTTTTCAGGTCCATTAATTTTTCCATTTCGGTGTTTGGCAATACCTGCTTGATTTGCGCTTTCCTTGCCAGCAGTTTTTTGATCTGGGCATCAACCTTATCCAAAGTACTCAATTCGTTTTTCGCACGGCCCCATGCTCTTATTTCTCCCGGAACGAGCACCTTTTTTTTGTTTTTTTTCTTCTTACCCTGATCCTCCTCCTCTTCAAGTTGGCCATTAATAAACTCCTTACAAACTTTAATCGGTTTTAAAGTGCCTCCTTTAAAAAGTTGTTGCTGAATTTTATTTTTTACTGCCTCTAATGCCTGATCATCCATCTGGGGATTCACCATTTTATTCACTTTCTGACTTTTCTTGTTCGAATCATTAAACTTGATGAGACAATAAATACTATACTTATGTTTAGAGCCTTTTAAAATATTGGCTTGCAAATCTTCCAGAATTAGATCTTTTTGTCTGGCAAGGAATGGGGTGTTGAAATATCGGTCATCAGCCTTATACTCCAAAATTTCTTTGAAAGACAAAGTATTATCTAGGCTATTCATATTATGAAGGTTTATGGATTTTGGATATTTAGGTGCGAAAATTCTTTTAAGAACGTGCTGGGCTAAATCAGGGGCTTTTATGCAACTCAAGACCCGCTGCGTAGGAAGGATCGCCCGCAAATGGTTCTCCCTTAAATTCGGCCCCTTCTTCTTCTCCATCCCTGTCATTGGCGATTCCATCCACTGTTCCAGGTGTGTAAAAAGTTGGCCAGAACAATCCAATAATATCGTACCAGTCCTCATTTGTGATTTTTCCCTCTCCGTCTTTTTGGAGATCACCTATCGTTACAGCCAACCCATGAACCTGTGTAATATTGTGATTGGATTTCCCATCTCTCCTTTCAAAAATAATGGGGACTACTTGTAATTGAGAAAGTTTGGCATCCGGTGCCTGCCTGATTACTTTCAATAAATCTTCTACATAAATGAAGGAATGACCCGGGACCAGAAAGCCTTTTCCATTGACCAGATTCCCTTCTGGAGGTGTGAGTTGACTTCTTGTTGTGTAAGCCATGATAAGGTTGTTTTAATTTTTAAGATAAGTAGTACTTGAATATACTCAACAGCACAAGTAAGCATTCCCCCACTTAACAAAAAGCAGGTTCCAATTAACCAACAAGCCGCTTCAAGCCATAAAAGACCCCTCAGAGGTTTTCCAACCTTTGAAGCAACTCATCCCGGTAGGCGCGCGAAACGCTTACCTGCGCCCCGTCCTTCATCACCAGGAAGCCTCCGTCCGTGCGTACGTATCGATCAACAAAATAAAGGTTGACCAAATGAGAGCGGTGGACTTTCATAAACTCCCGGTAGCGCTCAAAGGGCTCCACGTATTCGCCCAGGTTGTGCGACGTGATGATCTTTTTGCTTTCGTTGGCTATGCTGAATTCAGTGTAGGTTTGACAGGCTTCCAGTCGGACAATATCCTCCACCAGTTTGTAGAGGATGCCGTCTGAAGTCGACAAGGCAATGCGAGTAGGTAATTTTTTGAGTTCGTAATTACTAAGTGTATCGAGGAGAATCTGGATCTGGTCGGAGGTAATTTGTTCTTTTAATTGGCGGTTCAGTCTTTTGATCGATTGGGCTAGTTCTTCATCGTCTATGGGCTTCAATAAATAATCAAAAGCTCCAAATCTAATGGCAGTAATGGCATATTCGTTATGAGCAGTAGTAAATACCACATGGAATTGTGGGTCATCGAATGCTTTTAATAAATCAAAACCCAGTCCATCCGGCATTTCAATATCTAAAAATACCACTTCCGGTTCATACCTGCGCACCAAGTCAATGCCTTCCTGCACGCAAGTTCCAGAAGCGATTATTTTTATTTCTGAATGGTTTTTACCCAATTTGCTAGCCAAAGCCTCGCGGCTTCGAGCTTCGTCATCTACAATGATTGCTCTCATGAAGGGCCTAGGTTTCCTATCGGTTTAATCGAATATACCGAAAAAAATGCAATCCGTGTAAATGACGAAGCTACTTTTTAATATTTCAAATTCTTGAATATTTATTTCTTCACCGCTTTTATAACCTCTCTCGTCAGATCCCATCTGTCAAATCCTTGCCGGCCGTAATCCAATCCTCTGCGAACGATGACCAGATCATGGGAGGGCACTACGATTACAAACTGCCCTCTATTCCCGGCCGTTGAGTAGGCATCCTTAGGTACATCTGTCCGATCGTCGGGTACCAGCCACCATTGCCCGCCGTAGAAATTACCGGATTTAGCAGTGGCCGGGGCCGGAGTGCGTGCAAAGTCGATCCATTCCTCCGACAACAGTCTCTTGCCATCCCACATGCCGTTTTGAAGATACAACAGCCCAAAACGACCCAAATCCCGGGCATTGGTGTAGACTTGGCTGCTGAGGATGAAGTCGCCAAAACGATCTACACTCAAAAAGGTGTTTCTCATACCCAGTGGATCCAATAGCGCCTTGCGGGGAAACTCCAGGTATTCCTGATCATCCCCGATCGCTTTTTTCATAGCTAGTACACCAAGTATGGTGTCGTAATTCTCATAGTCCCAGAAGGTTCCGGGCTTTCGGATCAAGCCGCGGTTGAGGGCGCCATTGATGGAGCTGGCCCCAGCCCAGTAGGATAATCCCGAGCCCGTGGCGTATTCGGTACCCCGGCTGTCGACGGTGTACAAGCCGCTCGACATGTTTAGCACATGCCGGAGGGTTATCTCATTTCGAGGATCTGTTTCGGGCGAACCGGTTTTGGGTAACCAATCAAATCCAAGCGGTTTGTCTAATTCCAATTTGCCTTGATCTGCTAATATGCCCATCAAGGTGACCGCGATACTTTTGGCGGTCGACCAGGTGCGGGTCTTTGTGTACATATTCATACCCGGTGCATAGCGCTCGTGGATGATCTGTCCTTTGTAAATAACCAACAAACTCAAGGTCACCTGCTCAGGCGATTCCCGCTCAAACGCCCATTTGGAAGCCGCCTCCAGTGCAGCCTTGTCAATTTCAGCAGGTAAGGGCTTTTTCTCCACCATATCACCATTCGGCCAGGCAATCTTTGCGGGATCCCCGGCTAAAGGAGGCGTTTTAAGAATCGGAAGCTGGTCAATGTCAGCAAAAGATTGATCAGGCGGCAGGATCACACAACCGAGCCCTTCCCGGAAAACGGCGCGCATACTCGGTACCATGCCCTGATATCCAATCGTTACGGCCTTCCGTTCCCGGTCGATCGAATAATCACCGCCGCGAGCGGTACCAATGGGCTGGCGTAAATAGGCCAGCTCCTGCTCAAAAACCAGGTCCAAGGGCCGCTCAGAGGTGAACAAACCGTTGCACATCAGTATGGCCTGCACGCCACGCTGGATCATATCCCGGTTGTATTGGAAATAATCATAAGTTTCTTTCTGCTGGGCCTGCATAGGCTGCCAAAAAACAAAAGAACAGAAAAGGAAGAAAAGGAATGTTTTTTTCATGCTTCTACTTTATTTTTTATTAAAATCCTTCGTCTTTGACGATGGTTATGTTTGTTGGCTGCGCCAGTATTTATTGACACAAAAAGTTGATTTTTGTTAAAAATAATTGTATGTTTATGCTGTGAGCAATTTAAATGGATCTGCTGAAAACCAAAGCAGATGTAAATTATAATTGTTGTCCAAATGATGCAAAAATAGCTATCATTGAATAATCTGCCGGGATAGCAGATTACGGACGTGGAGTGATAGTCAGCCACCTAACTTTCTAGGTGCAAATTGCGATGAAGCGTCTAAAGTTCAAGGTTTATGTTGAGCCTTTGGCCCATGCGTTCCTTGAAGCCACCACCTTTGGGGGTGGTAGTTCACTAGTTTTCAATGTGTTGACTTTGTAATCTAGTAATCAAATTATGCTAGACGGTCTAAAATTAAAAATAAAACCTATCTTTGACGCAGTTGCACGTCAAGGCATTTTGATGGAACTTAACCCAATGCTTGAAATGTAATAATAATATCTCCCCCGGCGGGGGAGATATTATATATTGAATTTTCAAGCTTAAATCTAAGCTCCATCAAAATGAAACAAGGGGAATCGTGTGAAAATCACGAGCTGTTGCGCAACTGTGAAGGGCTGTGTAAAAAGTCCTTCGTCCTTTTTTCCCAACCACTAATATTTTTTGGGAGGCTGTTTTAATAAAAAAACTTTTTTTATTAAAACAGCCTCCCAAATAGAATTATGTAGGTTGTGTGAAAACGAGGAACGAGTTTTTACACAACCTGAAGCCAGATCACCTTCCTTGAGTGCGGATTTTGCTTTCGCATCAAAAGCAAATGTCCGATTCTGTGACCGTCCGTTCCGTATCCCGGCCCTGGATGGTTTACCGTTCCGTACATATTGCTATGATGTTAAATGAAAAAATAGCAATATGGAAATCTTTTCTGAGCGGCATTTTTTCGTTGCATCATATACAGTATTTGTTTTTTTGTTGCTATGCAGCTTACCCCTGCAGGCACAGGAAATCCTGGATACTGTCCGGATACCAACGATTGAAGTTAAAGCCGCCAAGATCCGTCAAGACGTCACGGGAAGCGTTAGCCAAAATTGGACTAAAGACCAGCTAGCTCAACTTCCCGCCAATAACCTGGCAGAGCTTTTAGCTGCCGAAACCGGGACTTTCATCAAAAGTTATGGATTGGGCAGCCTGGCGACTTCCTCTGTTCGGGGCGGCAGTGCCGGACATACCCTGGTGCTCTGGAATGGCCTGCCCGTCCAAAGCCCCATGCTGGGCCAACTAGATCTCTCCTTATTACCCGTTCAGAGCATGGAATCAATCCGGTTTGATCGAGGTGGAAATACGGCTCTTTGGGGAAGTGGAGCCGTGGGCGGAGTTCTGGACCTACGCAATCAAGCCGATTTTTCACAGCGACTGCAGGTAGCAAGCCTCACCCAAATAGGTAGCTTCGGACAATTCCAACAGCAATTGAAACTTCGCCTGGGTAATGCCAAACTACAAGCCATCACCCGCCTGTCTCATCAGGAAGCCGAAAATGACTTCACCTATTTACCCGCCCCGGGTGTTCCGGAACGACGTCAAAGTAATGCGCGCCTGTTCCAGCAATATCTGATACAAGATCTTTATTGGAAAATCAATGAGCGTCACCACCTGTCCGTCCATTTCTGGCAACAGGAGTCCGACCGTCATATCCCCCCTACCAATGTTCAAACTCGCAGCGAGGCCCATCAGGATGACCGAGCTACTCGCCTGATCCTGGATTTCCAAAAACGCGGCAAGAAAGGGATGTGGCAAATCAAAACCGGTTTTTTCAACGAATACCTCAATTATTTCGATGATCAAATACTATTGGAATCACGCAGCCGGTTTCGGACATACCTGTCTGAACTGACTGCTCGCTGGAGCTTAAATAGCCAACACAGCCTTCTTATTGGAAACACACATACCTACATCCAGGCATGGTCGGCAGGCTATCGGGAAAACATCCCTGCCGAGTACAAAACCGCCCTATTTGCTTCCTGGAAATATAAAGCTGCTCAGCTTCAGACTCAAATTAGTTTGCGACAGGAAATGGTGGACGGCGAACTGATTCCGCTAGTCCCTTCTTTGGGTGTGGATGTCTATCTAAGTCCCAGCCTGACCATCAAAGGCAAACTAAGTCGCAATTATCGCCTGCCTACCCTGAATGATCGCTTCTGGCAGCCCGGAGGGAATGAAAACTTATTACCCGAATCCGGCTGGAGTCAGGAATTGACTGTGGAACAGAAAGCAGGAGACCAAAATTTTCAGGTAAAGGCTTCAATGACCGTCTTTAACCGGAACATCCAAAATTGGATCCTTTGGAGTATCCGGGAAGGACAAAGCTTTTGGTCGTCCAATAATATCACGGAGGTTTGGAGTCGAGGCCTCGAACCACGGGTTTCTATGACAAGGAAGTTCGATGACTTCAGCCTGCAATTCAAAGGAGGGTATGACTACATCCGCTCTACGAACCAGGTGGAGCTGGCCAATCCCCGAATGGCTGCTGGTGAGCAGTTGATTTATACACCCATTCACCAGGCATTTGGATCGTTTTCGCTTAGATGGCGTGGCTGGTATGCGCTTTACCAACATAGCTATACCGGGCCTACTCAAGGTATCAATGACCCCATCGAAGCCTATCAGATCGGGAATATCCGACTGCAATACAGTCCTCAATTCAAAGCAATCCAGGCACGGTTTTTCCTAAACATTCAAAACGCCTGGGATAAGGATTATCTGGTGATTGAACGCCGGCCGATGCCAGGAAGATTTTTTCAAACAGGAATACAAATATTTTTCAATAAAAAAACCGACTTATGAAACTAAGATTTACTGTTCTTTTTATGTTCTTTATCGGCTTTCTGAATGCGCAGACTATTGTGGATTTTGAGGAGTTCCCGGTGGATACCTTTCTCAATGGAAGTGACGGTAACGGCGGTTTTACAACCAATGGCCTTTTTTTACCCAACGCTTATAATCCTCAATACGGGAGTTGGACCGGCTGGGCTATTTCCAGTATGACGGATACCCTGAGTGCAGGGTACCTGAATCAATACAGCACCATTGCAGGAAGCGGCGTAGAAGGCTCCTCCAATTTCGCTGTTGGATTTGGCGGAACTCAAATTAAAGTGAACAATGGAGAGGGCAGCAAACAAGTGAACGGCCTCTATGTCACCAACAGCACTTATCCTTATTTAAGCATTAGAGAGGGAGATGGTTTTGCAAAAAAATTCGGCGGTGTTACCGGAGATGAGCCCGATTATTTCCTTTTGACCATTAAGGCCTATGCAGCCGGGGAACTTCTGGCAGATAGCGTTGATTTTTATCTGGCAGACTATCGTTTTGAGGATAACAGCCAAGATTACATCATTAAGGAATGGACCTTTGTGGATCTGTCTTCGTTTGGGGAAGTCGACAGCCTGTCATTTTCCCTCAGCTCCACCGATATCGGACAATACGGCATGAATACACCGGCCTATTTTTGTGTAGACAATATCCAGTTAGGGGATCTGGTCAGCAGCAATGATGATCTGAGTATTACTGAAATGCAAGTGGAGGTATTTCCCAATCCGGCTGTTGATTATATCCAAATCAAGTATGAATTTAATCAAGTAGTGCAGGCGGCTATCTTTGATATGAATGGAAGGCTACTTAAACAAAAAACCTTGCAGAACGCTAATGAAAGAATGAATTTGCAAGAACTTGCAGGGGGCACTTATATGCTGGTCGTGAGTGGTGATGGCTATAGAAGGTCGCAATTGATTGTAAAACAATTTTGATTTTTATAAAAGGGGATAAAATACCTGGCGGCCGCCAGGTATTTTATCCCCTTTTATAAAAAATTGAATTATTCACTTACCGAACTGGGTGATATACTGTAGCCGAAAGAACAGAAAATGCCGCCTATCGCCTGAGTCACTGATCCTTCGGGTTCGAAACTCCAGGCCGGGCTCGAGTCTTTGACGGTCATTGATGCGGTAGCCCAGCCCTGCGGAGGCTCGGTAATCCCAAAAATATAGGGGGCGGTCCAAAGTAGGCATGATCAATACAGCATTTGACAAGTTAATATAGAACTCTTTATCATCCAGGCGCTCTCCCGAAAGCGGAAAATCTACTGACAGCCGGTACCTCAGACGGACATCAAAAGCAAATTCTCCGGTACTGGATGACTCCCTCCAGCGTTGCTCTACTCTAAATCGATTTCTGAGTCGAAATTTTTGCAGGCGGCTGATAAAAGTAATTTGTTGCCAGGGCCGGATCTCAGCAGTCGGGCTACCGGAGAAAGGATCTCTAAACCGATACAGAAAACCACCGGCCAGATTAAGATTAGGACCCGAGTTATAGGAAAGCAAGGCTGAAAGATCAAGCGTCAATACTTCGGCGGGGAAGGTGCGTTCTCCTAAACTCTTGGAAAGGGTGTTGATTTCACTCGCACTGCTTAAAGCGTATTCGATTTCACCCATTTCTCCTTTTACTAATATTCCGGGCAAAAAGCCGTACAACTGAACATCATTTTGGCCCCTTAGCGGTAGAAGGACCAACTGTAACAGTACGCAGCCAATTATAAAGAAGTAAAGTTTTTGCATTTAGTATAAAGTCATGTCTGTAGTTCTCAGAAGGATCTCTCTTTTTTGAATAAATGCCCCTTTTTCGTCAAATAAATATTCGTAGAGCGCCCTACCCTCTTTATCTTTTCCGTTGACTTCAATTTCGTACCGAAGGCCCTTATCCGAAGTTTGCTCCTGACATCGAGTGATCTTGTACTTTTGGAAATGCTCCTTCCAATGTTGAGTGATCTTTTCTTTGGCAAAGGAGGGGATGTCTCTAAAATTTATCAGTTTTTCTATATCCATTAGTTGTCCGTTGGAGAAAAATTCGACACTGTAGCGGGACTTGTTCCATTTCAACTTAGCCTCGTAAGTGATGGAATCTGTTGAAGTTTCCTGGTATAGTTTGACTTTTCTTCTACCTTCAAAATGCTTGTCCAGGTAATCCAGTGCCAGACTGGGAAATTCAGAGGAGTCGACCCTTTTCTCGCGCTCCACCTTTTGTGCAGAAAGGGTATTAAATAAGAAGAGGCAGCTGAATAAGCAGAATAATACTCTCATATTGATTTTTTACCGGATACCAAGTTGTCCAATCATACAAGCGTTTTGATTCAACTTTTGTTCATGATCGCGTCTACAATTCTAAACAGCAGGTTAGCACCCAGTTTGGCAGTTCGATTATCCTGATCATACTGCGGATTCAATTCACGGATATCCACTAGAGCCAGTTTTTCGGATTGAACAATGGCCTTGAGGAATGGGATAAGCAGTGCAGGACTCAGGCCAGTGGCAGCCGGAGTACTTACCCCTGGAGCAAAGGCCCCGTCAAATGCATCCAGGTCGATGCTCAGATAGATGAGTTGGGATTGATCCATGAAGGTCTGCACTTTCTGATACCAGCGGCGATCACTTTTAGTGTCTATATGGCCCTTCCAATGAGTTTTGGTACCGGGAGTATAATGGTCGAAAAACGAATTCATTTTCTGCAATATGATGAAAAAAATTAAAGCTTATTGTGCGAATTCGTAAACAACTTTTCCTTTGAAAAAGGTCATTAAAACTTTCGTTTGATAAAGTTCAAATCTGGAAGTTTGGAAAACATCCCTGTCCAATACGACCAGATCAGCTAACTTGCCTTCAGTCAGCGTCCCTGTTTGACCTTCTCTGAAGCTTACATAGGCTCCTCCTCTGGTATAACCTGTGATTACGGAAGCCAAATCGATTAAATGTTGAGGAGTCCATGCTTTTCTATTAAGACTATCAGGACCACGCCGGGTAATGGCTACTTGGGCAGCATCGAATGGGTCCATAGTACTGACCGGCCAATCGCTGCTGAAGGCCAGCCTGGCCCCTGTTTCAGCTACTGTCCCAATTGGATATTGCCATTCAACTCTTTTTTCTCCCAGGAAAGGATAATTGAGCTCCGTCATGTAAGAATCTTCTAAAGTGGCCCACAAAGCCTGAAAATTGGCAACAACACCTAATTCTTCGAACCTTGGGATATCCTCAGGGTGAATGACATGTAGATGGGTGATATGGTGTCTGCTGTCCCGAATACCGTTGACTTCACGAGCTTTCTGAAAGGCATCGAGGGTCGTTCGGATTCCGAGGTCTCCTATTGCGTGGACATGAACCTGCATTGCTGCCTTGTCTAAAGCCACAATGGTTTCAATAGCCGTATCAGGAGCGGCATTCAAATAGCCGGCATGTACATCGTCACTGTATGGAGCCAACATAGCTGCTGTTTTACCTTCCACTACTCCATCTATAAAAAGCTTCACCTGATCCAGTCTAATCGCTTCCCGACTGCCTGAAATACTTTTTAAGGTGTTCTTATACTTTTTATTCAAAGTCAGCACTTTACGAACCGTTTCCTGGCCTTTTGATATATCTCCGTAAATGGATAAATTAATATGGGTATTCAGTTTTCCTTTTTTCGCCAGACTGAGATAGGTTTCAATATAGTTTTCCCTGGCGGAGGCTTCTACGAGATTGGTAATTCCGAGAGAATGAGCTAATTCCAGGCCCTTTTCCAAGCCTCTTTCCAATTCTTCAGCAGTATAGGCCGGGATCAGGTTTTCTACCAGGTACATGGCCTCTTCCCGAAGCGTACCGGTGGGAGCTTTACTGATGGGATCCCTTTCAATAGTACCGTTTGCCGGATCAGGGGTTTCTGCAGAGATACCTGCAAGTTCCAGCGCTTTGGAGTTGACCCAGGCTGAATGGCCATCGCTTGATTCCACATAAACCGGCCGATCGGGAATGATTTCATCCAGCCATTCTTTGCGAGGATTTCCTCCGGGGAAACTGGCCAGCCAGAAATTATGAGCATGGATCCATGTTTTATCAGAATGCGCTCTTGCAAAATTATCGATGTAAGAGAGGATGGAATCAGGAGACTCTATTCCAGTGAGGTCGCATCCCAGTAAAGCTAAACCACCCGAAATCGGATGGGCATGTGCATCTGTGAAGCCGGGGAGCAAAGATTTACCTTCCAGATCAATGACAGTGGTTTGATCTCCAATCCATTTCTCTGCATCTTTTTTCAAGCCGGTAAAAACGATCTGTTCACCTTTTACTGCAAGTGCTTCTACCTGATCAACCACCGTCTCCATAGTGTAGATCGGACCATTCCAAAAAACGTAATCTGCTTTTTCCGCCTTTTCACAAGAAAAAAGGAAGCCGGCAATAAGTAAAACAAGGATTAAGGACCTTCGCATTTTTTCAATAAATCTAAAAAATTCTTTTCCCTTTTTTCCATAATGTGCAAGGAAGCAGTTGACCCTGTCGGTAGAAGATCTCCCGATAATCGGAAGTTGGGAAAACGGCGATGTCAGCCAGGTGTCCTTTTTCCAGTTTACCCTGCTGATTTAAACCCAGGGCGGCAGCGGCTCTGAATGTGATACCTGCTAGTGTTTCGGCAATAGATAGTTTTTCATACGCCCCCAGTACTGCAGCCTGGACAAGCAGATTACCCATCGGAGCAGAACCTGGATTCCAGTCGGAAGCAATGGCCAAACTTGCCCCGGCATCGAGTAGTTGTCTTGCAGGAGCGAAAGGCTCACCCAGGCCCATGGACGCGCCCGGTAAAGCCACCGGGATAACATCGCTTTGGGCCAATAATTCAATTTCTTTCTGTCCAGAAGCTTCGAGGTGATCTACACTCCTCGCGCCAAACTCCACCCCTAATTGGCTTCCTCCTACCCCAAACTGATCGGCATGAATGGTGAGCTCAAAGCCTCTTTTTTTCAGCTCAGCAAGGTAGAACTTCGCCTCAGGGATGTCAAAAGCCGTGTCTTCTACAAAAATATCTGCCCGGTTTGACAAGCCGTTTTTTTGAACGGTGGGGAAAAAATCGTTTAATAAATAGTCAATGTATTCTCTGGAACTCCCTGAGAAATCCTTCGGAACGATATGAGCAGGAAGGCAGGTCGAGATGAGATCGATTTCAGTGTGCTGGTTTACATGACGGATGGCACGAAGCATTTTGAGTTCGGCTTCGGCACTTAGCCCATAACCGCTTTTTATTTCTATGGTAGCAATACCTAATTTTGTCAGGCTAGCCACTCGTTTCTGAATGCCTTGTTCAAGTTCCTCCTGACTAGCCTTGCGGGTTTTTTGGACCGTATCCCAGATTCCGCCACCTTCTCTGGCAATTTCAAGATAGGACTTCCCTCCTACTCTTTTCGCGTAATCTCCTGCTCGCGTACCTCCAAAGCAGATGTGGGTGTGTGCATCAATGAATGCCGGAACGCATACAGCAGCTTGGTCTATTATTTCAAGGGGTATATTTTCCTTTTGGCAAAATGATCTAATCTGCTGAAAATCATTGACCTCTACTACCCTACCCGATTCGATGATGAGTCCTGCATTGTTAATAATTCCAAGCTGCTCATCCTTCAGCGGCCCTTTTACGGGCAAATGGCGCATGCTTAAAAGTTGTGAAAAGGGGCCAATGCCAATTTTGCCAGTGTTTTTCATAAGTGTAGTTGGTTTTTTTAGTGCAAATTTGTAAAGAAAATTTTAACTGAGTAAAATAATATGCCATCATAACCCTCTGTTCTAAATTTTAGCCTTCTTTCAAGACACGGATTTTCACGGATTATACGGATTCGATGATAGCTCAGCTAGTCCCGCGCAAACCCGTGTCCCATATTTATCATATTATCAACTTAAACTGTTCTCCTACCTCAGTGGCTTCCTGGTACCCAGCATCGTGATGGCGGAAGATTCCCATGGCCGGATCGTTGTGCAAGCATCTTCGCAGGCGCTCCGCTGCCTGATCTGTGCCGTCCACTAAAATGACCATGCCGGCATGTTGAGAGTACCCCATCCCCACTCCACCGCCGTGGTGGAAAGAAACCCAGGTAGCGCCACCTGAAGTATTTGCCATTAGGTTCAGTAGCGGCCAGTCGGATACGGCATCGCTGCCGTCCTTCATACCTTCTGTTTCGCGATTGGGGGAAGCCACAGAGCCACAATCCAGGTGATCCCGGCCGATTACCAAGGGGGCTTTGACCTTGCCTGATTTAACCAAATCATTGAAAATAAGTCCGGCTTTTTCCCGCTCTCCCATGCCTAACCAACAGATACGACAAGGAAGCCCCTGGAACGCCACCTTCCTTTTGGCCTGTTTCAACCAATTGATTAAGTGCTGATTGTCGGGAAATGCTTCCATGAGAGCTTCATCCGTGGCGTAAATATCCTCCGGATCTCCGGACAGAGCCGCCCAACGGAAAGGCCCTTTTCCTTCACAGAATAAAGGACGGATAAACTCAGGCACAAAGCCGTGGAAGTCAAAGGCATTTTTTTCGCCTCCCTGCAAGGCAAATTCGCGGAGGTTGTTTCCATAATCAAACACAATGCTGCCTTGTTTTTTCATTTCCAGCATCAGGCCTACATGACGAGCCATACTCTTTAAAGACAAATCCTTATAATGCTCAGGATTCGTTTTGCGAAGGTTATGGGCCTCCTCCAGTGTCAGTTGATGTGGTACATAGCCGTGAACAGGATCGTGAGCAGAAGTTTGATCAGTCAATACATCGGGGATCACCCCATCCTTCAATAATTGCTCCAGCACATTTCCGATATCACCTACCAGGCCGACAGAAAGGGCTTCTCCTTTTTCTTTAGCTTCCAAAACCAGGCGAACCGCTTCGTCATAATCTTCCGTCATCTTATCCAGGTAACGGGTTTTCAGGCGCTTGTAAATGCGTTCAGGGTCCACGTCGACGCCCAAGAAGGCGGCCCCGGCCATAGTCGCTGCCAGTGGCTGAGCGCCCCCCATACCGCCCAGACCGCCGGTAACGAGCAGGCGATGACGGAGGTCTCCATCGAAATGCTTTCTTCCACAGGCTGCAAATGTTTCGTAGGTACCTTGCAGAATCCCTTGGGTACCAATGTATATCCAGCTGCCCGCAGTCATCTGGCCGAACATCATCAGACCTCTTTTCTTTAGGTCTTCAAAATGCTCCCAATTAGCCCAGGCCGGAACCAGATTGCTGTTGGCAATGAGCACTCGGGGCGCATCCGGATGAGAACGAACGACCCCCACCGGCTTGCCTGATTGAACCAGCAGGCTGTGATGTTCGTCCAGTTCCAGCAGCAATTGAATGATCTTTTGCAAGGCCGGTACATTTCTGGCTGCCTGGCCGGTGCCGCCATACACCACCAGGTGCTCGGGATCTTCAGCTACTTCGGCATCCAGGTTGTTCAGCAACATGCGTAATGGCGCCTCTGTCTGCCAGGACTTGGCGTGCAAATGAGGACCCTTGGGGGCGTGATAGTGGGGATGTTGAGCATATTTTTCAATAAATTCCGTATACTTCATGATCTTCGTTTTTAAAGTTGATAAGATTAAGGTGAGCGGCCTCCCGGCAAATATGTATGAGCTTTCCTTCTTGTACGGTACGAATGACAAAATCGAGTTCGTCAATAAATAATTCATCTTGTTCGCGGTGTTTCATCTGGCTTCGGACGTATTCATAGCAAGCCTGAATAAGCGGCCCTGATTTCAGCGGCTGTCTGAAATCCAGTCCTTGCACGGCACACATCAGCTCGATGGCCAAGATATATTCCAGGTTTTTGACAACCTGCAGGGCTTTTCGGGCACTAGTTGCCCCCATACTGACGTGATCCTCCTGTCCGATAGAAGTTGGGATACTGTCAACACTGGCCGGAAAACAAAGCGTTTTATTCTCCGTCACCAGTGAGGCAGTGGTGTATTGAGGGATCATAAATCCCGAGTTCAAACCAGTTTCTTTGAGTAGCAGCTTAGGTACACCTTCAAACTTTCCTTCCAGCGACAAATAGATCCGCCTGTCGGATATGTTCCCTATTTCGGCTGCAGCCATGGCGGCGTAATCCAATGGCAAGGCAATGGGCTGTCCGTGAAAATTCCCTCCGCTTATGATGGCATTACTCCCTAGTACGATCGGATTATCCGTTACGGAATTGATTTCGGTCAGAATAGCCTCTTTTAGATGAAGCCAGGCCTGTCGGGAAGCACCATGAACCTGAGGAATACAACGCAGGGAATATGGATCCTGCACTCTTGAACAGCCTATGTGAGAGTTCATGATCCCCGAATCCTTTAACAAGGTCCGAAAGCGTTCGGCCACATACTGGCAGCCCGGGTGAGGTCGGATGCGATGAAGCAAAGCTGTAAAGGGCTTTTGTGAACCTGCCAGTGCTTCCAACATCATCGCTGCAATAATATCTGCCTGATCAAGTGCTACCTGTATTTTCTCAACCAACAACACGCCGTAGGCTGCCATAAACTGTGTACCGTTGATTAGGGATAAAGCATCTTTTGCTTGTAATTCAACAGGAGCCAATCCTTTTTTGTCCAAAAATGCCTGTGCATGGATCCATTCTCCCCGGTAATGTACTTTCCCTAAGCCGAGCAGCGGCAAAAACAAATGTGCCAGCGGAGCCAGATCGCCCGAAGCTCCTACAGAGCCTTTTGCAGGTACCCATGAAATCGCATCTTCCTCGATGTGTAACAACAAGCGCTTTACCACAGGCAGGGATACTCCCGAATAGCCCTGGGCCAATGCGTGCACTTTCAGTATCATCATTAGCTTGGCCAACTCTGTGGGAATCGGTTCTCCCACTCCTACCGCATGACTTTTTAATAAATTGGCCTGCAGTATTTGGACTTTTTCAGGAGACACCAGAGTCGAACAGAGGGGACCAAAACCGGTGTTGACGCCGTACACGACCTGATTTTTTTCTAAAACCTCCTCTACAAAGCCTCTGGCTGTTTTGATTTTCTCAACAGCAGCCTGCGTTAACACGCCCTTTGCCTTGTTTCTCGCCAAATCCAGGGCGATTCCGATACTCAGGACTTCTGTACCGTATTGAAAAACTGCTTTTGTCATGTTACCTATATGACGCTCCTCCGGAGCTACCGATATGGCACTCCTCCGGAGCTACCCATATAGCGCTCCTCCGGAGCTTTTTTAGTTTTGACCTAATACTTTGAAGGTTTTGCCTTCTTTTAAGAGTAATTCCAATAATGGAGTACTGACTTTATTTATATGCAGGCAAGCTCCTTTTTCCAGCTTGAGTTCCTTCATTGCCCAATCCAGGAATTGTGCCCCTACTCCTTTTCTGCGATGCCCATTTTTTATATAGAACTCCTGCAACAAATACTCCTTTGAATCTTCTAATGATCGAAAACTGATGACGCCAATTAATTCCTGCCCAGTCCGGGCCATTCCGATAAAACTGGCGGCGCTCATTTCTTCCAACTCATGTTCACTTAGGAAAGAGTAAAACGGAGAGCCTGCTTCCTTAAGGTCGACCCTTTTAAAATCAACCCTAGTGTTGGGAATATTCGACATAACCTGCCTCGACAGTCGATTGTCCTGAACCATTTGCTCCATTTTCCCTAGCTGATCAAAAAAGGCAGATCGATGTGCTTCTCCCAGAATGTCTCTGACCGTTTGTTCCAAGGCCCACCAGATCGGCTTGATCTGTGCGAGTAGAGATTTCCCTTTGGGGCTGAGACAAATGTGCTTCTTTCTTCCATCAAAAGGATCCGGTAATATATCAAGTAAGCCTTTTTTCTTTAGGTTGGTTACCATTTGGCTGATTGCTGAATGAGATACATCCAACTCAGCAGCTATTTCGGTAAGGCTTCTCTCCTCTCCGTTTTTTAATAGATAAAAAATGGGAAACCAGCTGGGCTCGAAGGAGATCTCCTTTTCCTTGTAAATCTGGTTGACTTCCTGAAGGAATTTCTCGCTCAGTCGCTTCATCCGGGTACCCAGAATCAGTATGCCCGCTTTTTTATAAAAACTATTCATTAGTACTTATGTAAGTTCTTAAACAAATATAGTAAAAAATTAGGGAAGGCCGTGGCCTTCCCTAATTTTTTACTGTCTTACTACTTGTCTATTCACCATCCCTTCTTCACTGATCAACTGGATCTGATAAACGCCTTTAGGCAGAGCGCTCAAATCCAGGGTATGAATATTATTATCAATGGCCTTGTTTTGCAATACCCTACCCTGCATATTGAGAAGCCGCAGTGTCTCTATTTTGACAGGGGCATTAATATTGACCTCATAGGTAGCGGGGTTCGGATAGACCAACAGCTCACTCGCCCAGGCCGGCTCCTGGACATTGGAAACAAAGTCAAAGTCACCTTCAGAGCAGGCAATGAGGAAATATCCTGCATCGTAAGGCTCATCCTCATCGCTTTGGCCAACAAAGCCGGTAACGGTGTAACTAGTTATCCCGCCCAAACTCAAATACTCAGTTAAAAATTCAACATCGATACCCGTCTCCCCCGATATAGCTACCGTAAAAGTATCCTGGGAAGTTGGGAAAATGATGAAATAATCTCCATCTTCAAAATCTATGAGCTCAATATCTTCCTGAACGAAATCGGTTATTTCCAGCGCAACCAATTGGTTTTCCAGAGACTCATTCAGCTCCGTTGTGCTGACTGGACTGACCAAACTTTTACCCTGGGATATTACGGTAATGGTACTTGGGTTGATCTCCAGGAGTCCTTCAAATTGAAACAGAAATCCTTCTATCTTGATTTCATCTCCTTCTGTGGCCTGGTAATCGTTCACCAAGGTATCAGAATAAACAAACATCCCATCACCGTTAGATTCCAGGATCCAAAAAGCATAGCCTTCTTCAGAGTCAAAATCGATACAATGCACAATCCCCTGGATAGCTACTTCTTCTCCATCGGAAACAGCCACCCCTGTATTAGGATTTACGTCATTGATATCATCGATGGGTACAACCTGTAAGATTTTTTCAAGTACCTCAATGTCATCACTTGCTGAAGCTTCACAGCCTTCTTCGCTGGTGTAGATATAAGTAATGGTGTAAGTCCCTACTCCACCGGCTGCAGCAGGGTCGAAGCTATAGGTCATGCCATTTCCGTCATCTGTAACGCCGGGCCCGGAATAAACTCCTCCAACAGGTGTGCCGCCGTCGAGGCCGGTTTGGACACCAGCATCTTCAAAGATGTCGGCTGGCGCAGTGAAAGAAACGGATGGAGATGTGATTTCTTCCAAATTCACTGTCAAAAAAGGACGACACGCAGCGTCTGCCGGCGTTGGAGTTAAATAGACAGCTAATATTGGATTAAAATCAGTTAGGGGAACATTTTCGAATACAGCAGTGGTGCCCCCATTGCTTAGTTGCTCAAAAGATATAGATCCAATATCACCAAATTTGTTATATGGATCATCACCTATAATCGTAAAAAAAGCATATGCAATTCCATAATCCTGATCTCCATTATCCGTTTGGGCCATATTTTCAAGTCCGCTTACTGTGATCGTTCCTGTACTACCCTCACAAAATGGATTTGGATCAACGACTACACTCCCAATTGTAGGACATTTAATCGCCGGCACCGCCCCCGTCACTCTCACGAACAAATCATCCTTATTATCCGCATCTTCATCTTTATAAACCAAGGCAAAATTACCATTGGAAAGAGGTACAATATCCTCTATGGTTTCTTCTATGGCATCATTGCCGCTGTTGGTTTTGGTGGAGCCGCAATAAGGCGTACCGTCATTATTGATCACGCGGTGATACACATCGCGGGCTACATCACCGGGGCCTCCCGCTGATTGCCATGCAATGACAAAACTACCGGCTAAGGCCTTCATAACAGGGCCGAATTCAGATTGTTCGCCCGTACCATCAGGGTTAATGTCACTGTAAGGGGTAAGCACTCCTGTCACAGGGGCTCCTGTGGAATTAAACACCCGGTAAAACGCACCTGCCCCGGTGCCGTCCTCTCCGGTTCTGGTTGCCCAGCCTACGGCAAAATTACCGTTATTCAGAGCGATGATTCCAGGTCTGTTAGTTTGGGATACACTAAATGTATTGGTATGCAAACCTCCGCTGATCTCTGTACTACTACTTAAAGCCATACCATTAGAGTCGTAGACTCGCACATAATAATCATCGGTATTGCCCCCGGCAGTTCTTTCATCATCGTGAAATAGAATAGCAAAACCTCCTCCCGTTAGCGGAACTAAGCCGGAGAGGGTGGCTTCACCAATTTGGTCATCATCTATTCGTGTTGTAGCCGAGACGGCCAATCCATTTGAATCATACACCCGAAAAAAGACCTCCTCGCTTAAAATCAGGCTGCCCGAGCCCCAGGCCATCACCATATTACCATTCGCCAAACCGATCACTCTGCCGCCAAAGAGCGCCTGATCGCCGGTACCCATTGGATTAACATCTGCATACGGAGCGATCACCTCCGTTACCGCACTTCCGTCTGCGTTAAAAATCCGGAAAAAGCCTCCATTGCCTTCTCCGTCTATTCCGTCACGAGCTTCCCAGGTCACGGCAAATTTTCCTCCACTCAATTCTGCCATGGCCTGTACAGCATTGACGCCCTGGAAAGCTGCATCATGAGCGCCGCCGGAAATATTGACGGGGCTACCTTCGTTTTCTACTCCTTGAGCATTAAAAGTATGGACAAAAAAGTCGTCTTTGTTGTTACCCGGTGTATCCTCTCCAATACTGTTTAAGATGGCAAATCCGCCGGTGCTGAGGGGCAGTACAAATTCGAGATTATCCTCTCTGCCTTCATTATCCAGTCGTGTGGAACCGGACACGGCCATGCCGTTATCATCATAAACCCTGAAGAAAACGTCTCTTTTCTCTTCGCCGATATTGCCAGATGGGCCACTATCGCCGGAACCGTCTTCCGATTCCCACACCATTACAAAGCCGGACTCAAGAGCAATGACTTTGGGGCCGAAAATGCCCTGATGTCCGGTTCCGTCCGGGTTCACATCCGTGTAGGGAGCGATCACATCTGTAACGGCCGTCCCATCCAGCTGAAAAACCTGGAAATAGGCGCCGGTCTCGTTCCCGTCGATTCCATCCCTACTTTCCCAGGCAACGACAAAGTTGCCGTTACTGAGGCCGGCGGTGGCATGTATGGGATCAATGGCCTGAAAGCCGGCATCGTGGGCGGCTCCGCCAAGGTTAATGTTATCGGAAAGAGGTTCACAGGATTGGGCTTCTAAAAAAGAAATGCTATAAAGACATAGCAAAAGCAAAAGTAGTTTTTTTGGTTGCATTTGATTTATTTTAGGTAGAATAATAGATGTCAAATAAAAAGGCAGTCTTACTTGTGTGAGGTAGGTGAAACAAGATACGAGAATTATTAAGTACAAATAATTTTAAAAAATCACTCATTGAAGACTTATCCTTCAAGAAATGGCCTGAAATTATGTGAGCAGTTAATCACCTGGGATAAAGAAATAGACCACTTCCGGGAAGCTCATTACTATGATTAGCAACACCAATTGGATAGCTATGAAGGGAATAATCCCCTTATAAAGATGTTGGGTCGTCACTTGAGGTGGCGCTACCCCTTTCAGATAAAAAAGGGAAAAACCAAAAGGAGGAGATAAAAAGGAAATTTGAAGGTTTAATCCTAACAGTACTCCTATCCAGATCAGGTCTACGCCAAAAGCTACAAAAATGGGGGCTACAACTGGTACAATAATAAAAATTATTTCAATAAAATCTATAAAGAAGCCGGCAATAAAAACTACTACCATCACTAAAATCAAGAAAGCAGTAGAAGAGAGGTTGGCATTTTGAATCAACTGTACAAGGTATTCATCTCCGTTCATTTCACGAAAAACAAAGGTAAAGGTTGTTGCCCCTAATAAAATGATAAATACCATACTGGTCAGGTGAGTGGTCTCCCTCATTACAGAGGTCAGCACTTTGTAGGAAAACTTTCCTTGCACCACTGTCATAATGGTGGCTCCCATTGCCCCCACGGCAGCAGCTTCGGTAGGAGAAGCCAGGCCGGCAAAGATGGACCCCAGTACCGCAACAATGAGTAATAAGGGTAAAACGAAAGCTTTGATGACTTTGGGCCAAAAGTTATCCGCCTTAAATTCGGCTATCTCTTCGGCCGGCACAGACGGAGCCTTCTCCGGATTTCTGGAGGCAAAAATGAAGATATAAATGATGTAAAATAATACTAAAATGAAGCCCGGTAAAAGAGCGGCAGCGAACAAATTTCCGACCGATACATTCAGTACGCTCCCTAACAGAACCAATACTACGGATGGTGGAATAATCTGCCCCAAAGTGCCGGAAGCTGCTATGGTACCGGTAGCCAATTCGGGAGTATAGCCTTTTTTGAGCATAGTCGGCAAGCTGATCAGCCCCATTGTAATAACGGTAGCCCCTACGATACCTGTAGAGGCAGCTAGTAATGCGCCGACGATCACCACCGAAATGGCCAGTCCTCCGCTGACCTTACCAAAGAGGATGGCCATAGTTTCCAATAAGCTTTCGGCAATACCTGATTTTTCCAGCATAATACCCATAAAAATAAATAGCGGAACGGCCAGCAGCACATAATTACTCATGACCCCCATAATCCGAGGCGGCAGAGCCGAAAAACTGGCTGGGTCCAGAAAGCAAACGGCATAGATGATGGATATGCCTCCCAGAGTAAAGGCCACGGGATATCCATAGAGAATCAACAGAAAAATGCTCAGAAAAAGGATGATCGCGATTATTTCCATTCCAGGTTGTTTAAGCTTCGGTTTTAGATGCTGACCGGTAAGTCAGGTAAGATTCGATTGTATTAGAGATGGCCTGCAACAACAATAGAATACCGCCGATCGTGATGGCAAATTTAATCAAATAACGTGCAGGGAGCCCTCCCGGATCAGGAGAGGTTTCTCGGATCTGAAAAGACACATTAGCATAATTATAGGAAGCAATAATGATCATAATGCACCAGGGGATCAAGAACACCAGTCCCCCAATCAGGTTGAGCAGGGCCTTATCCTTTTCGCTGAACTTGGAGTAGAACAGATCTACACGTACATGCTTGTCATGCTTGAAGGCAAAGCCGGCACCAAATAGAAAGATCAGCGCAAACATATGCCACTCCAATTCCATAATCCAGGCGGCCGTATCATTAAACAGATAACGGAATATCACATCAAAACAGACCAGGACCACCAATAAAAAAGTGAGCCAGGATACTCCTCTGCCCACCCATTCATTGATCGCGGCGATGCCCGCAGCTATATCTTGCCAAAATTTCTCCATGCTTCAAAATTTGACAAAATATAGGTAAAAATATTTTTTGTATACTGCTGGGGTGCAAAAAAATATTTTTATGCGTCTCATCTGCCTGTAGGTCCGTGTATTAATCAGTTATAATGCACACCTCTAAAGGCGGATGAGACAGCCTCTAACGATCATATTTATAAAGCTTTAGTTCTTCAATAATCTTGATCAGCTTTTCTGCATACCGTTTATCAGTTGCGTAGCCGGCTTTTTTTAAGCCATGTGCCCATCCTTCATAATCAGTCATCGGCAGGTTCAACAAATGCTTGTAGCGGCTGCTGGTTAACAACTTGGAGTGCTCTCGGTAGCTCTCCCAGGCTGAATTGAATACCCGAAACATATCATAGCGACTATCATCGGTGTAATTCCTACAGGTACAGCCCCGGCATTTCGAGCGGCATTTTATTCCAAAGTGATTGTTGGATTCGACTGACAAGCGACTGCCTCCCGCATCCGACTCCAGTAACCCCTGAGCCAGGGTAATACTTGCCGGGATACCATACATTTTCTTTTCCGTGCGAGCGATCTTAGAGAAACGTTCCACATACTTTTTACAGTTATTCCGTTTTTCCCGAACAATAGAAGCCGGGATACCTTTACGCTTGCCATAATCAGGGCTAAGGATAAAAGTTATGTTGTAAAAATCATTAGCTTGTCGAGTATCTGCTTTCTTGGTAGGGCTGCTGGTATTAAGGGAGGGATTCGACTCCTTTTCACGCGCGACATGCTCATGTTCCTTCTCCCCTGCCGGAGTTGGCAACACACTTGCAGCTGCGGGAACCAGGTTTTTATCCGACATATTAAACTTGATGGTGATGTCTCTGCTCAGGTACAAGTGAGCAAGCAAAAAAATCAAGACTGCCCGGAACCAATATTTTTGAATATAGGGCATTAAGTATTCTCCTATCGAAGGTCGATGTCGATCATAAGGTGAGTAATGGTATTGATAATCCATATCATTTTGTTTTAAATTACCGCAATGATCACAAATTTAAAACATTATGTTTTATTTTGCAACAAATTATTGAAGAACCCACCTTTGAAATAGATTGAAAGAAAGATATACACCTCGTTCCATGATTTTTTGATCTTTTTCAGCTGTAAAGCCTAGACTTAGTGTAGAATTTACACTACATTTAAGCACCTAAATTTTTATCCAATGATCATAGTAGCCGATAGCGGGTCCACGAAAGCGGATTGGGCGGTATTAAATGACGGCCTTCCTCTCCAATTATTTGACACTATGGGGTTCAACCCTGTTTACCACAAAGAAGAAATCATTTATAGGGAGGCCTCGAATACATTTGATGGAGCCATTGACACTGATCAGGTGGAGGCCATTTATTATTACGGCACCGGCTGCTGGGATGCAGAGAAAAAATCAGTAGTGGCGAGTGCCCTTCAGGGAGTATTCGCGAATGCACGTGTACATGTTTATCACGATCTGCTGGGCGCTGCAAGAGCTGCCTGCGGCAATAAAGCCGGCATTGCGTGTATTATTGGAACCGGTTCCAATTCTTGTCTTTTTGACGGGGATCAAATATTGGACAATGTGACCAACCTTGGCTATTTTATCGGTGATGAAGGCAGTGGTGCTTACCTGGGAAAAGAGTTGGTTAAGGCTTATTTTTACAGAGAACTCCCAAAGGAGCTGGTAGCAGACTTTGAGCAGGTATGTCCAGGAGGGAAGGCTGAAATCCTGGAGAATGTATATCGGAAATCAACACCAAATGTTTACCTGGCCGGCTTCACCCGCTTTTTGGCGGATCATCAGTCCCACCCCTTTATCCAAAAAATAATTTACAAAAGCTTTGAGGAATTTATTGATCGGCATGTAAGGAAATACAAAAGTCATTTATCTTTACCGATCAATTTTATCGGCTCAGTCGCCTTCCACTTCAGGGCATTTCTGGAAGCTGTTTTACAGGAACGTTCCATGATAGCGGGTGATTTTGTCCGAAAACCCATAGATTCGCTGGTGCATTTTCATGCTCGCGAACATCAACAAACAAACGATTAACCGAAATATGGAGAAACCTATTAAACGCATTGCGGTCTACACCTCAGGGGGAGATGCCCCCGGTATGAATGCGGCCTTAAGAGCGGTTGTCCGTACTGCTTATTATCACGATTTGCACGTATATGGAATTTTTAGAGGATACGAAGGTCTCATTGACGGCGAACTTAGGAGACTGGAAAGAGCAGATGTGGGTAACATCATCCACCGCGGCGGTACTATTCTCAAAACGGCCCGCAGCCAGCGTTTTCGTGAGGCAGAAGGCCGCAAGCAAGCATATGAATCCCTTTTAGCATTTGATATAGATGCCTGTATCGGTATAGGTGGTGATGGTACTTTTACCGGCGCCAAAGTTTTCTCGGAAGAACACCACATACCTTTTATCGGTATTCCGGGCACTATTGACAATGATCTCTACGGTACTGATTACACTATTGGTTTCGATACCGCCATCAATACGGCCATCGAAGCAGTCGATAAAATCAGGGATACAGCAGATTCGCACAATCGCCTGTTTTTTGTGGAGGTAATGGGCCGTCATTCCGGATACATAGCACTCAATACCGGTATTGGAAGCGGAGCCGGTAGTGTGATGATCCCCGAAGTCGACAACTCCATCGAAGCGCTGATCGATAAACTTAAAAAAGGCGCTAAACGGAAAAAACTATTCAGTGTGGTGATCGTCGCGGAAGGAAATAAGTATGGAGGGGCCACCGAAATCGCTCAGAAGGTAAAAGAACAATTTAATTATTACGATACTAAAGTTACCATCATTGGCCATCTTCAAAGAGGAGGGTCCCCTACTTGTTTTGACCGGGTACTGGCGAGCCGACTGGGCTTTGCTGCAGTTGAGGGTTTATTAAGAGGGGAGAAAAATGTGATGGCCGGCTTAGTTAATAACGAGGTGGCCTTTACCCCTTTTGGAGAAACTATTTCTAAGGATAAGCCGATTAAGAGTGATTTGGTGAGGATGGCAGAGATTTTGGCGATGTGATTTTTCTTGCGGGGGGTGTTTAAAAAGTCCTTCGGCCTTCCTGCCGGCCGGCAGGCGAGGAACGAGTTTTTACACAACCCCAAGCGGGAAACCGTCACAAGCGGGCATCAAATATTTGATTAATGAGGGCAAGACTGATTCTACTGGGGGTATTCACCTTTTTAGTAATAGCTATTATTGCAGGTGTTAATCTTTTGAGGAACAACATGTCTCCTTTGCATGGAAGCGAAAAGGAGCAAGTCTTAATGACAGAACTGGAAGACTATATTAGCAATGGCTACACTACTTCACCCGGAGCCTTGCCTGTTTCTTACCAGTTGGAAGAGTTGAGGAAAAAAATAGAGTCGGGCGATTACTTGTTTGCTTCCGGAAATGCATTTGGAGAAACCAGCATAGCCGCACAGAATCATGCCTTTGAAAAAGCAAAACAGAAACTTTCCAAAGACCAATCGGACAGATTATATAATTTCCAAACCGTTTTTCGGTGTTCTTTAGAAAAAAATGATGGAGTGGATGTTTTCCTTGTTTTAGCTATAAAGAAAGAATAACTCTCTACAAATTGTCCCAGTCTCAATAGCTGCTAAATTTCGAGTATGAAAAACAGTAGCTCTTTTACCGTCAAAAAGTTCCCCGCCTCCAGGATTGGAACCTTAGATGTACTGGAAGTAGGCCGTAAAAAGCACCACATCAAGGCTTTACTTGAAATGGATGTTACGACAGCCAAAGCTAAACTTCATTCCATCAATCAGCCTCAAAAAAGGATCTCTTTCACTGCCTGGTTAATCAAATCATTCAGTGAGGTACTACAAGATTTTCCAGAGATGCACGCCTACCTGAAAAACAAAAGAACCATCCTTACCTTTGAAGATATCGACCTTGCTATAATGGTGGAAAAAGAAAGTAATGGAAAAAAAGTGCCTATCGTATATGTCCTTCGGAAAACACAGGAAAAAACGATGTTGGAGATTACCCAGGAGATTCGGCAAGCAAAAGCCGGACAACATGATCCAGAAAAGGCTTCAGCCGGAAATCACTCCTTAAACAAATGGTCAGCCCTATATTTTCGATTGCCGTCTTTCATCCGAAAGTTTTTTTGGCGCTATCTTTTGAGTAGCCCCCAAACTGCTCAAACCATGATGGGATCAGTATTGTTTTCTTCTGTGGGCATGTATGGAAAAATCAGCGGTTGGTTTATCCCCAGTAGTGTGCATCCGCTGGCAGTAGGCGTAGGGTCTGTTGTTTCCAAGCCAAAAGTCATCAATGAGAAGATAGAAGTCCGGGATACCTTGCATCTGACCTTGCTAATGGATCACGACGTAACAGATGGCGGGCAAATGGCCAGATTTGTCAATGCACTTCAAGAACTCATTGAAACAGCCAATAATATACCTGAAGAATTCTAAAGAACACTCTAATGAACCGACCAAGAGTAAAAATCTGCTGCATCAGCAGCATAAAAGAGGCCCAAATGGCTATTTCATATGGGGCATCAGCCTTAGGCCTTGTGGGAAAAATGCCCAGCGGGCCCGGCCCCATCTCGGATGAACTTATTTATCAGATAAGCCAATCTGTACCTCCTCCTATCGCTACTTTTTTGCTAACCAGCGAAACAAAAGCGCAGGAGATCATCAAGCATCAACAGGCCGTCAAAACCAATACGATACAAATCGTAGATGCTTTATCTGAAGGAACTTATTCGGAGATCAAAGCGGCCATACCTTCCGTAAAACTGGTTCAGGTTATCCACGTAATCGATGAAAGCTCAGTGGACGAAGCCATCGAGATTTCCCAACACGTAGATGCACTTCTTTTGGATAGTGGTAATCCGAACCTCAAAGTCAAAGAATTGGGTGGAACCGGACGGGTTCACAATTGGCAATTGAGCAGAAAGATCCGGGAAAGTATTGATATTCCACTATTTCTGGCAGGTGGCTTAAAGGCCGAAAATGTAAAAGCTGCGATCGAGGAGGTAGAACCGTTTGGTTTGGATCTGTGTAGTGGAGTAAGAACGAATGGAGAATTGGATCCTAAGAAATTGGAGGTTTTCTTTTCAAATGTTTATTAAAGATAAGAGAGGTTGGCCACGGCCAACCTCTTTTATCTTTAGATCTGTCCCTTCTCAGCAGCTCTTCTCAATTTTTTATTTGCTACAATGGCAATTTCCACACGGCGATTTTGCTGACGGCCGGATGCTGTTTCATTACTGGCCAACGGCTCTGTTTCACCTAGGCCCATCGTCACCAGGCGGGTATTACTCACGCCCTGGCCTACCAGGTAGCCATAGACTGACTTGGCTCGATTATTCGACAGTTCCATGTTGTATTCCGCCTCTCCGGTGCTGTCGGTATGTCCCTGAACAAGCACTTCTGTATCATCGTACTTTTGTAGTACATCTGCCAACTCTTGCAAATTTTGGCGGGTGGAACTCTTCAGATCATATTTGTTTACATCAAACATCAAGCCGGAATCAAATGTAATCAAGATCCCCTCTCCTACTCTTTCGACCTTTGCACCTTCCAAATCTTTACGCATTTCTTCAGCCTGCTTATCCATGTATTTTCCGATCAATGCACCGGCTGTACCGCCGATAACGGAACCAATCAATATACCTCTGGCTTTTTTACCTTTACTGCCCAAGGCGCCGCCGATGATGCCTCCTAAGGCACCCCCAACCATCGCTCCCTGAAAAGTTTTACTGGTGTTACAGGCAGGAGTGAGCAAAAGGCTTAAAACCATGAGAATTGGAAAAAATTTGGCTGTTGTTTTCATTGAGATAGATTTTATTTTCAGAATGTCTTTTGGTTAAAATTACTTTTAGTACGGGTTTTGTGGGCGCCCCAGGGTGCCCACAAAACCTATACTAAATTTTTAAAGCTTACTTTGTTTTGACTAAAAATCCGAAAATGGTCACGCATTTTCATTCTCTTAGATCCTTTTATTTTCAAAACTTTGTTTTTTTTTGAAATGTTCGTTGTTACCTGGTTTTGAATGAAGTTTACTACTCCCTTCCCCGACAACCGAAGCCTTAGCGATGGTTGTCCCACTTCATTCTTCTCTTTGATTCAAGCTTACTGATCCCTTCATTACATTTCGGGCTTAGTAATCTTTGAACTTCCCCCACAACCGAAGCATTGGCGATGGTTGTCGAATTTCTTCCCTTTATTTTGTAATATTGTACAAAAGGCAAATCATTCAACAATCAATGAATTAGGAACGCCTGAAACATATTAGATAACCAACTGACTTTCATGGGATTATTAATCATTTTCTTTGTCATCTCTATTTTGTTTTCATTTTTGTGCTCTGTTTGGGAAGCCGTGTTATTAAGTATCACGCCCACCTACATCAGAAGAGCGAACCTGGAAGGAAAAAAAATTGGTGAGACTTTAAATGCCTATAAAAAGGACATTGACAAGCCCCTTTCTGCGATCCTGACTTTAAACACCATCGCACATACCGTAGGTGCCATTGGAGTAGGTGCACAAGCGGGACATTTATTTGGCGAAAATCATTTCAGTCTGGGTGGCGTCCTCTCTATCAGTTACGAATCTGTCATTGCCGGAGTGATGACCCTGGCAATTTTGATTCTTTCCGAAATAATTCCCAAAACCATCGGAGCTAATAATTGGGAACGCCTTGCTCCTTTTACCGTCCGGTCACTGGGAATTCTCATGATCGTGCTTCACCCACTTGTATGGTTGAGCCAGCGAATCACCAAAACCCTGAAAAAAGATAAAGAACGCTCCGTTCTAAGTCGCGCTGATTTCGCGGCTATGGCCAGAGAAGGAGAACAAACCGGCGCCTTGGATAAAAGCGAATCGGCCATCATTAAAAACTTACTGACTTTCGAGAAAAAAACAGTCAGAGATATCATGACGCCGAAAACCGTAGCGCTGATGGCTAATGAAAAAACGACCTTGCGTGCCTTTTACGACCAAAATCAACCTCTGCCTTTTTCCCGTATCCCCATTTATAAAGATGATCGGGATCATGTGACGGGGATCATGTTGAAGGATGAATTGCTGCAACACTTAGTAGATGGGAATGACACCGTTCAGCTGAAAGAAATAAAACGGCCCATCGATTTTGTGCAGGATGATATGCCGCTACCGCAGCTTTTTCAATCACTGACGAATGAAAAGCAACACCTGTTTATCGTATCAGATGATTTTGGTGTCGTGGTAGGGATTGTGACGATGGAGGACCTATTTGAAACGCTGCTAGGTAAGGAAATCGTGGATGAGACGGATTCGGTAGTTGACTTACAAAAACTAGCGAAGGAGCAGTGGGAAGAAAGAGTAAAGAAAAATAAGGAATAGGAATTCGCCGAAAGGCGAATTCCTATTTTACATATTAATACCCTGGATTCTGTACCAGGTTCGGGTTCGTATTGATCTCATCCAATGGAATTGGATTGTAAACCTGATCATCATTCCAGTTCACCTGAAATGTTTCAAAAGTACGGAACTTTGTCCAGGTCATTTGACGGCGAGTCAGATCAAATAAGCGATCACCTTCGAAAGCTAATTCCTTACGACGCTCCAGAATGATCGCATCGATCAGATCCTGTCCGGAAGCAGCGCTGGCTACGTAGTTGGGATCTACCCTGCCGGCTACGGCATCCAGATCTTCTCTTGCTCCTGCTTCATCGCCTTGCTCAGCACGAGCTTCTGCTCTGACCAGGTAAATATCAGCCAGGCGGATGATCTTGTAATAATCCTGACCGGTTTCTCCGTTAGGAAACTTTCCTTCGGCAAAAACAGCATCTCTTTCTCCATCCGCTCTGTCACCAATAGACATAGCGTTACGGCGAGCATCCGTTTCAGCATAAATATCATACAGATCCTGAGTAGCCAGGATATCTCCATAGCCATCCTGATCGTAGATACCACCTATGGAGTTTACCCCTCCGTTATCAGTTGGGAGATTGATAAGGGTAAAAATATCTTCAGATCCGATATTCGCTCCCCAGGAGGCATTCCAGGCATCACCGTCTGCATACAAGGCATACTCACCACTGTTGATTACCTGAGTAGCCAGAGACTCGGCATTTGACCAATCTTCCATGTACAAATACACCTTAGCCAGCAAAGCCTGAGCGGCTTCTTTAGTAAATCGGCCGTCCTCGTCCAGGCTAAGTAAGCCTATTGCAGTATTTAAATCACTTACAACCTGTGCATATACTTCGGCAACTGTTGAGCGAGGTGGTGTAACGAATTCTCCGGTAGTACCTTCATTGCTAATTGGCACTCCAGGGCCGGCGCCGTTATCGACAGCAAAGGGACGTGCAAAATTTCTAACCAGATTCCAGTAAGACAGCGCCCGGATAGCATGTGCCTCTCCTACTCTGTGATCTGCCTCAGCCTGCTCAGAGCTCAGAATGTCCGCCTCCGATACCCGATTGATGATATTACTCGCATTGACTATGGTTTGATAACCTTC
>JAUIKE010000316.1 GCA_030430845.1 Bacteroidia bacterium
TGCTTCATCTGAAAGCCGCTTTGCGGCGAAAGCTTCTGAAGCTCGGGTGTTAACCCGAGCATAAAAAAGCACCCTTCAAAAAGCTGCAGCCATACGGCCCGTCTGGGCGCAGCGACACATGGAACATTTTTTCAAAAGTGCGTAACATCAGTACCTTATGATTTTTTGGGGGGGTGAACTCAAATGGTAATGGTTCTTGTTATGTACGTTGTATTCGCCAGTTAGGAAACTGGCGGTATTTTGCGTTGGGCCCGTACGGGCCACGAGCGGGGACGGATTCATTTTATGCTAGGAGTACCAATATAGTAGGGATCTTGCAAAGATTTCTTGAAAGCATCGAGGGCCTCGGGAGATGAATTCACCCGCCAGTCAAGCTCCTTATTGATATTGAACCAGGTAAAAATCTTAACTCTTGGATAATCTGTTTTTATTTTTTTGAATGCATCCGTGATCCAGGCTGCTTTGTCAAAATCTTCATATTGAAACTCACCAGTCCCAAATTCAGCAATCATCATGGGCTGATCGCCCAACTTGGCGCAATCATCATAAAGGGCACGAAAACAATTATCGAAATCACGGAAGGGGCGTTCCTGCCCCCAAGGATCCATTGGGTAAAAGTTATATCCATCCAGTCCAATCCAGTCCACATATTCGTTGCCCGGCCAATAATTCGACACATGATTCCAAGGCTCCGTGGACATATCAATGGAGGGGCCGTGTGGAACCCAAAGCCATTTGACATTGTTTGCTCCTTTGGCCTTAAATCTATCAACAACATATTTCCAGACGGCAACTACCTGTTCAGGACCACCCTCAGCTTTTCCATTTTTGTTTCCGCTCCATACATACCAGTTGCCGTTGAACTCGTGTAAGAAACGAATCAGTACCATTTTGCCGAATGCTTTTGCATCTTCAGCAAACCGGTCAATATAGGCATCATACTTGCCGTCGAGAAGGTCACGGAATCCCTGGTAACCCTTTGAACCTGTCTGTCGTGAATTGTTAGGATCTTCCGATGGCCAGAATAATTCCCAGGTAAGGTGTGGAATAATACCGCGTTCGGCCAGCTTGTTGCAGGCAAGTGTTGGAAACTCGTCATCCCATGTAGGGAACCATACTACTGAGCCGATTTTGTGTTGAGTAATGGCTTCAAAGTCATCAATTTCGTGCAAATTGCCAGAGGGCAACTTTTCGTTTCCATTTTCAGGATACATCCCTACTATACAACCGTGCCAATCACCGTCTTTAAATTCCGATTGACTTGTTTTATTCATACAGCCTGAAAAACCAATTAGGGTTGCAATTAAGAATAAATTAATGTGTATGGATTTTTTCATTAACAACAAATAAAAGAAAATATGCTAAACCATCCCACTGTAAAATTATTAAGGCTGTCTTATTCATTAAATTCGGGCATTGCCTCTCGCCATCCTTCGGCAAGTTGATTAGACAAGGCTTTTTTTACTTCATCAAGTTCTTCCATCTTTGCCAAGTTTAGCGTTTCATATGGGTCCTTGTCCCTGTCGTATAATTCAATGCCTTTAAATTCCCCTCTCGTTCCGGATTGATGATCCCAGGAATACCACTCTATATAGTGATACTTTTCGGTGTTAATGGAATAGCCCATATAACGCTGGCCATCTGCTGAAACTCTCGGCCTGCGATGAAACTGACTAAAAGCAGCACTTTTCCAGGGCAGCTCCGGGTTTTCAATTAAAGGAACAAAACTTCTTCCCTGCATATATGGAGGTACATCTATCCCCGCTAACTCACACAAGGATGGGAACAAGTCAACTAACTCAACCAGGGCATCCGTTTGTGCTCCTCGTTTTTTTTGCCTGGGAGCACGAATAATGATAGGTACGTTCAAGTCAATATTATAGTTGGTCATCTTACCCCAACTATTGTGGTCCCCTAGTTTCCATCCATGGTCACCCCAAACTACAATAATGGTGTTTTCATAGATTCCAAGTGTTTTCAAATGTGAAACGAGCTCTCCTAGTAATGCATCTACATAGCTGACACTTGCATAATAGCCTTGCCTTAGGATGCGCACAGTATCTGCATTCATCTGATACGAAGAAGTGGGATGACCAATATGATGAAAGCCATCATACCCCCTTAATTCATACATCGAATTCATGGAAAAAATTGGAGCATCTTTTGGAATTTCGGGATTATTAGCCAAAGGTATTTTAAGTGGGTCATACAGGTCCCAGTACTTTTTAGGTGCTGTAAAAGGAAGGTGAGGGCGAAAATACCCCATTCCAAAATAAAAGGGTTGATCTAGTTTGGACAGACGAGTTAAGGTTCTTTTTGCTAACTCTGTCTGAGCGCCGTCATAATACATGGTATCATGAACATCGGCAGCTTCCCATGCTGGGCCGGTATTCCAGCCGTCAGCGTACCTAACGGGCCTTAGTTTCAAAAGAGAATCTCGTTTTATCGCCTGTGATCTGTTGACCTCCTCACTTATATAAAAGGTTTCTCCGTCTCTCATGAGCCAATCTTTCCGTAAATACCGGGCAGGACGAAGATCGGGCTCGTCCCATGAAATGGAGTCAGGCATGTAGTTATGAAAGATCTTTCCAATATTAACGGTATGATAACCAAATTTGGAGAAATATTGAGGCATAGTCACCGCATCGGGATTGATCTCTCGGAACTTATCTCCAAGATGCCAAACACGGGTAGAATCGGGCCTTACACCCGTCATCAGACTGGCCCGGGAGGGCGCACAAACGGCCGCCTGGCAAAAAGCTTGCCTAAAAGTGATTCCTTCAGCAGCTAATTGATCGAAATTGGGCGTAATGGCAATGGTATCTCCATAAACACCTAATGCGGGACGCAGATCATCAATTGAAATAAAAAGGACATTGGGTTTTGTGGTTTCTTTCTCCTCTTCACTACAGGCAAATGTTATAGCTAAGCCAATTATCAGAGAACAAATTGTAAGGTATTTTTTCACCATTGTTTATAATATTTATTAATGAATTCTTCCGAATTGCCTTATCCGGTGAATAGATTCATTCCTTACTGCCAAAAAAGGCAAGGTTCTGCGCATTCTCATTTCTTTAAATATTGACTTGCCGTCATCACTGGTATTTTTGAATTCTTGAAATCCTTCAAGTTTCTCGTTATTAAAATATCTGCTTCATTTTCTAGGGCTGTATAGTATTGCAAACCATCTTCAAAGTCCTGGAAGGAATCATCATTTAAGGATAGGTCAATAATTTTATCGTTGAGCTCGAGGACCGCAATCAATATCTTGAACTTTATCAAAATAACTCTCGCTTCTTTGGCTGATTTTAGCTTCGACAAAACGTAATTTGAGTTAGCTACCGTTAAAGCAGATACATACAGCTTTACCTTTCCTCGATCTGCTAATGAGAAAAGTTTCGCTGCATCTTGGTAAAAAGGCTCCCTCTTCCCTAACAAATCAAGAACTATATTAGTGTCAATAAATAACTTCTTCATTGATATTTCTCTAATAGGTAGTCTGTATAATCATTTCTGAAATCAAAATCATGCGGAATATCTACAACGCCACTTAAGCTTTCTACTAAGGGTGTTATTTCAATGTCCTCAGACTTGTTTTCTATTAATGAACTTAGGTAGGACTCCACCAGCTTTGACAGGCTAATCTGATGGTTCTGAGCATATATCTTAGCCTTCTCAATTACTTTTTCATTCAGGCTAAGTGTAAGTTTTTTATCCATGAAATGTTTATTTACGTACAAATATACAACACCTGTACGTAATAAACAATGTCCTCATTCGCGGCAGTTGCCCAAGCGTCTTTTTCATCCAAACCCTATCCCCCACTAAACAAGCCCGCAAAGCCCATAAAGGCCATCGACAAGATCCCGGCAATGATCAAATTCAAGGCCGTGCCTTCAATGACCTTGGGGATATCCAAAATGCGGGTCTCTTCCCGGATGCCGGCCAATAGAACGAGTGCCAGGGTCACACCTCCACCCGCTCCCAGGGCATAGATCAAGCCTTCTACAAAACCGTATCCTTTGTTTGTAGAAAAAAGTGCCAGACCTAAAATCGCGCAGTTGGTCGTGATCAAGGGGAGGAAAATGCCAAGGGCTCGGAAGAGCTCGGGACTGAGTTTTTTAATGGCCATTTCCACAAACTGGACCGTACTAGCAATGACAATGATGAAGCTAATGAGTCGCAGGTAAGGAGCAAATGGGAGAATGTAGGTATTGAGTGTCCAGGCACAGACGGCCGTGATGAGCATGACGAATATATTGGCCAGGCCTAAACGAAAGGCCGTTACCAGGCGGCCCGATACGCCCAGGAAGGGACACAATCCCAAGAAATAGGATAGTGTAAAGTTGTTGATCAGTAAAGCTGAAACGAATATGAAAAGTAAGTCTCCCATGTCATCTAATTGTTTTTAGGAGCGACCAGGTAGGCGCCTCTGGCGCCTACCTGGTCGCTCCTAAATCTGTTAAACCAACTTCCTTCGCTGCTGCAACCAATTAAAAAACAGCAACAAAAATCCCAGCGTAAAGAACCCGCCCGGTGGCAGAATCATCACGATCCAGGGCTCAAAACCTTCTCCAAACAGCGCGATATTAAACAGACTACCATTACCAAGGATTTCCCGAACCACCCCAATACATAACAGGGCAAAGGCGAAACCTACGCTCATACCCAGGGCATCAGCCAGCGCCAGTTTTACACTATTTTTGGAGGCAAAAGCTTCTTGTCGGCCCAGGATCAGGCAGTTCACTACGATCAATGCGATGAAAGCGCCCAGTTCCTTGTGTACCTGAGGGGTGAGGGCCGCCAACAAAAAGTCGACGACCGTCACAAAGGTTGCAATGATTATAATGAAGGTTGTGATTCGGACTTGCTTAGGGATGACCTTTCGAAGGCTCGACACCAGCAGGCTCGAAAAGACGAGCACGAACATGGTGGCCAGGCCCATAGCCAGGCTGTTGATGGCCGTATTCGTGACCGCCAGTACCGGGCACATTCCTAAAACGGCCACGAAAACGGGGTTTTCACGCCAGATGCCCTTTAGGAATTCTTCTGCTGTGCGCGCATTGCTGTCTGGTATCTGCTGATTCATACCTTAATGTTTACTTTAATTTATAGGCTATATGAAAGTCCTTCTCCTTTTCTAACTTCCGTAACTTCATATAGACCGTTACTTTCGACCTTCTACCTTCGGCCTTCTATTATATTCTTCTAATACAGGCCGCCACTCGGCCAACTCTTTTTCCAATAACCTGACGATGGCCTTGGAAGAGATCGTCGCCCCTGTAATGGACTCAACCTGATTGGGCTTCTGCCCCTGTCCTTCCTTGACGACCTCCAGGCCAGGTTCTACTTTCAAGGCTTTAAAATTAGCCAGCCAGTTCTCGTCCTTCATGATCTTGTCTCCCAAGCCCGGGGTTTCTTTACTCTCCAGCACTTCAAAGCCAATAATTACTTTTTCCCCTGGCTCGTATCCGAAAATAGCGCCGATGTTATCCTGAAAACCGGGTTCTTCCCCTTGTATGGCAAAACCAATGAATTCACCGGCAGCATTGTATCCTGCATAAACCCTGGGCAAGACTTCTCCTTCACTACTCCCCTGCTCCGTAATTTGGGCTTCAAGCAACTGTCCTTCTCTTAACTCCATGATTTTGTATTCCGTACAGCCTGGCAAAACCTGAAAAATAGCTTTGCGCAAACTCTCGGCCCGGTGTTTTTGGATGGCCGGCAGTGTGGATAAATACACACCCACCAGCAACAAACCGGAGAAAAATCCGGCAATCCCCAGTGTCAGGATCAGGCGAAACGAACTAGGGTCGCTCTGAGGAGGCAAAGATGTACTAGTGCTCGTGTCCATATACCCTGGTTTTTACAAATCGATTAATCAAGGGAGTGGCCGCATTCATCAACAGAATGGCATACATCACGCCCTCCGGCAATCCGCCCCAATGCCGAATCAGTACCACTAACAGGCCAATACCCAACCCATAGATCCAAATACCCTTCGGTGTCAAAGGAGATGTAACCGGATCGGTAGCCATATAGACCGA
>JAUIKE010000083.1 GCA_030430845.1 Bacteroidia bacterium
AAATCAGGCGGGAATTCGAGTAAAGCCAACTCAAAGTCCCCGAAGGTAAATTTGATGGGTTGCCCAGGGGAGAGAAAGAGTAAACGATCCTGAAAGTCAGTGTATTTCTTAAAGTCCACTTCAATCGATCCATAACCGGATTTTATCCAGAGCATGACGTGCTTTGGAAAAGATAAAATGGAACCTAAATCCGGATGGAGTGTCTTAAACATTATTACAGTGCTTTTCTTTAATATTTGATGAAGGGCAGAAAAGTTTACTAAACCTTAAGTCCAATTCCTGAAAGGTGCCTGTAACCCTCGGAGCCCTTCCCATCGTCATAGCACCATAATACCCAATTATGCTCCGACTCAAGATTACCCTTCGCTATTGTGTTGCCTTTTACTGCATTATCATGTTGTATACCTCTCTGCATGAGCTGGTTCATCACTTTGCCGGCTATATCATTTGTGGAGATTGGGGGTACAAGACCTTCAATTATTTTGAAACAGCTTGTGAAGGCACCCGGAAAACTTATTTAGCTACCTATGCCGGTCCCTTATTCACCTATATAATCATGTACGTGGGGATGTATTTCCTAAAGCCTTCTTCGACCAACTATCAAAAACACCTGGGCTTTGCGCTTATTTTTGCTCAACTCCCTTTTCAGCGCATGATCGGGCCGCTGATGAAAATGAATGACGAATATTATGCTACGGTCAAATTATTTGGGGCGAGCCCCCTCAACTACTGGCTGGTAAGTATTATCATTTTTGCCATTTGCATTGCTCCCTTGGTACGAGCCTATCAGGTAATTGAGAATAAGCGAGCCTGGGCCTGGTTTTTGTTCTATTTTCTGCTGTTTCCCTATTTGCTCTGGGGGCCTTTCTTCGGAGGTATGGAGTATTTAATGGTACAAAAAGGCGTGCTGGATCAGACGATTATCGGGATCGGACTTTTGTTCATCATTAATGAGGTGGTGACGATTGTACTGCATTTGTTGACGAAAAGGGATATTGAGCCCGGGCGTTTATCCGGGTAGTTCTTCCTGATGTTTTTTTTAGTGCCGTGCAGGAAAATAAGGCAGGACGCCGATTTCACAAACACTCAAAGAAAATGCTTATATTGAAGTGGTTTAAAGTTCTTTGACATATGGCCCGGAACGACTTTTTTCCGGAAATACATTAGGAAAATTCAAATAACACAGAAAGTGTCAACATTATGTTAAGTAGGATTTTGGATTTTCCTCTGTAAGTTTTTCTTTATCAATAGAAAACACATAACTGAAAAAGGCACTGCCGAAAAAACCTCATATATGAAAATAAAAATATATTTTTTGTGTCAAAATTGGACATAAACGGCTGAAAATGAGTCAATTAATGTTTTTTGTTTAATATCAAAATTTTCATTTAAGTGGAAAAAGTATCGAAATACGAAAATGTTAAAAAATGTTAATTGTGTTAAGGTTCGGAATTTCGGCCGATCATTTTGTTGCATAAAGGATATGTATTATATTGTCTTTCTGCTCGTTAAGCAACATATTAAAAGTCTTTGCGGTATGAGTGGTATCCAGTAATAGATAGGACTAAGACGCAAAGTGGGCTTTTAATGTACTTATCGCTTGTGGGTATGAGTGGTATCCAGTAATAGATAGGACTAAGACCGACTGGAAATAGTTCCATCATTGGTTCGGTCGTGTATGAGTGGTATCCAGTAATAGATAGGACTAAGACGCTTGGTACGTTTTCATGGTACTTCTAGCTTTAGTTGTATGAGTGGTATCCAGTAATAGATAGGACTAAGACTATAACTTTTTCTTTTCCTTTTTCCTTCTTAAGTGTATGAGTGGTATCCAGTAATAGATAGGACTAAGACGCTTACTGAAATTTTGAACGTGAACATCCAGTGTATGAGTGGTATCCAGTAATAGATAGGACTAAGACAATTGATTAAAATACATCTCGTAATCCGCCCTAAGTATGAGTGGTATCCAGTAATAGATAGGACTAAGACAGTATTCATCATTTTCTTCAGTCTTCCACTCTAGTGGTATGAGTGGTATCCAGTAATAGATAGGACTAAGACGGTCAAGTGCATACCAATCTTCCATCCGGGAAGTATGAGAGGTATCCAGTAATAGATAGGACTAAGACGCTGGTGGAACGCTTGGCCATTTCTGATTGCTTGCGTATGAGTGGTATCCAGTAATAGATAGGACTAAGACGGTTCAACTCGTTATTGTACGTGTATTGACGATTGGTATGAGTGGTATCCAGTAATAGATAGGACTAAGACAAAATTCACTAAATGCAGAATCTACGGTTAACATAGTATGAGAGGTATCCAGTAATAGATAGGACTAAGACAGTACGAGATCATTGTATCGTCACCTTCTGGGAAGTATGAGAGGTATCCAGTAATAGATAGGACTAAGACTAAATCTCCCTCATCCTTTAATAATTTAACCATTGTATGAGAGGTATCCAGTAATAGATAGGACTAAGACACCACCAGGGTTAGCCCTATGTAGATGTCCGCTAAGTATGAGAGGTATCCAGTAATAGATAGGACTAAGACAAAATCGATCCATGATATTTTCGTAATTGTGATTAGTATGAGAGGTATCCAGTAATAGATAGGACTAAGCTGGGAGGAAGGTTTCTCAATGCTTTATTAATCAAAGCGATATGTTTTTTGTCTGAACCGCTGATTTCCACAGATTGGGCGGATTGCACAGAGCGGGCTGTTGGCCTCCCAGGCCAACGGCCCGCTCTGTGTGAGGCTCACGGAAGCCCTCGCCAAGAGGAGCGTCCCGTTTCATCCGTTCTGATCGGTGATCCAGACAATATGCCGGATTCTGCGCAATCGGTAGAATCAGTCAGTATCTGTGGTTCAAAAGAAAGGGAACAGGCAATAGATCCCTTACCTCATACTCACTACCCAATACCCGCTACCCAATACCATTATGTCTGATTTTTCTTCTATATTTACACACATACCTATAGTTTGAATAATTCTGACATATCGATGAACCTAACATTTAAAATACGTTACCGAACTACTTTCGGCCAACAGTTGTTGGTCTGCGGCAATCACCCACAATTGGGTGATAACGATCCGGACAAAGCTGCCTTTATGCAATTTGCAAATGAGGAAGAATGGCGTTTGACGCTGGACTTGGAGGTCAAGGACAGCCTGGAATTGGAGTACTACTATATTTTCAGAAATGAAAAAGAAGGATATGCCTATCCTGAATATAAAAAGCGGCAAATATCTCTAAAGGCCGATCAACATCTATTTGTTGAGCTTAGAGACACCTGGAGCAGCCCGGGGCTGACGGATTATGCTTTTGACACCCAAGCCTTTGATGTTTTATTGCCCAAACCGCAGCGAGATCCTATTCTCCTGACGACTCCTTTCAATGCTGTTTTTGAGATTACCGCTCCACTTATGCCAGAGCACCAGACGCTTTGTCTGAGCGGGAGCCATCCCGGCCTGGGAGGCTGGAATACGGAATGGCCGGTGCTAATGAAGCAGGTCGGTCAAAATCGCTGGCGGGCCCAGGTACAGCTGATGCCTTTTAAAGGCCGCCTGGAGTATAAGTACGGGATGTACGATGTGCAGCAGCAACAATTTATCGGCTTTGAAGGGGGAGACAATCGGGAGCTGATATTAGACGGAGGCCACCGAAATGGCTTTTTGAAAGTGTCGGATGAAGGTTTTCATCGTTCCTTGTCGGGTAGTTGGCGCGGAACGGGCGTTGCTATCCCCGTATTTTCTTTACGATCAGAGCAAGGAATGGGGGTAGGAGAATTTCTCGACTTGAAGCTGATGGCTGATTGGGGCGCCGGTGTGGGGATGAAAATGATCCAGATCCTGCCTATCAATGATACAACGGCGGCACACACCTGGATAGACTCTTATCCGTATGCTGCTATCTCTGTTTTTGCGCTCCATCCACTGTACCTGAACATTGATGCTTTACCTTTTGCAGACAAAGGAGATCTGCCCAAGCGGATTGCTGTAGCCCGGGAAAAGCTCAATAAGGAAGCTCATGTCGATTACGAAGCGGTCATGAACAGCAAGTGGGATTTCGTTCGTGAAATTTTTAAGGAAAATCAGAAGGCCTTACTGGCCGACAAAGGTTTTAAGGAATATTTTACAGAAAACAAACACTGGCTGGTGCCCTATGCGGCATTTTGTTATTTAAGAGATAAATACGAAACTTCCGATTTTTCCAAATGGGAAGATCACAAAAACTATAAAAAGACGCTGATCAATAAACTGGTCAGCTCCAGGTCGGAGGTATATGGCGAAATTGCACTTCACTACTTCGTTCAGTACCAGCTACACCTGCAACTGTCGGAAGCGGTGGAGTATGTTCATCAGAAAAAACTGATATTAAAAGGAGACATCCCGATCGGTATTTACCGCTACAGCGTAGATGCCTGGGTGGCGCCCGAATTATACCATATGGAAATGCAGGCAGGCGCTCCGCCCGATGATTTTTCCAGAAAAGGCCAGAACTGGGGCTTTCCGACCTACAACTGGGACAGGATGGCTGCGGATCATTACGATTGGTGGAAGCGCCGGTTTAGCCAGCTATCGCTCTATTTCGATGCTTTCCGGATTGATCACATTCTGGGGTTTTTCCGTATTTGGCAGGTGCCCTTGCAGGAAGTAGAAGGCTTGATGGGCTTTTTTGAACCATCTATCCCTATCCATGTGGATGAATTTGCACAGTGGGGCATTCCGTTTGACTATGATCGGCTCTGTAGGCCGTATATTACGGAAGTGGTTCTGGAGCAATTGTTTGGAGAAAAAGCAGCAGCGGTAAAAAAACAGTATCTGGAAGAAGATGCCGGGGGCAAGCTGGTATTCAAAAAGACTTACGATAATCAGCGGAAGATCGAAGCGCATTTTAAGAAGAAAAAAGAGACGGAAGAAAACCTACAATTGCGTGATAAATTATATGAACTCAGTTCGAATCTCCTCTTTTTAGAAGTAGAAGGATCAGACCGCACGCAGTTTCATCCCCGGGCAGTGTTCAAGTTTACGTCCTCCTTCCAGCATTTGCCGGGGGGGCTTCAGAACCAATGCCAGGAATTGTACAACGAATACTTTTACAAACGGCATGAGGAATTTTGGCGGGTACACGGCCTGAAGAAGCTGCCACAGCTCCGGGCTGCTACGAATATGCTGATTTGTGGGGAAGACCTCGGTATGGTACCGCAATGTGTACCGGAGGTGATGGAGCAGTTGGGGATATTGAGCCTGGAAGTCCAGCGGATGCCCAAAAGGGTAGGAGAGACGTTCTTCCATCCGAAAACGGCCCCGTATTTGTCGGTTGTAACGCCTTCGTCGCATGATACGTCCACGATCAGAGGTTGGTGGGAAGAGGATCGGGCACTTATTCAAAGATTTTACCAGGAAATGCTGGGGCAGTCCGGCAAGGCGCCCGAGTCCTGTAGTCCGGAAATTGTTACGGCCATCATTCGGCAGCATTTGCATTCACCGGCTATGTGGGCAGTACTGCCGATCCAGGATTTCCTGGGGATTTCAGACGTTCTCAGGCATCCGGACCCAAACGCTGAACGGATTAATATTCCAGCAAATATTCCTCACTATTGGAGGTATCGCATGCACTTGACGATGGAAAGTTTGGTGGAAGAAAGCGCTTTTAATGACCGGATTAAGCACTATTTGTGGTTAGCGGGGAGGTAGGGTAATTATAAAGAAAAAGGAAAGGCTGCCATTGGCAGCCTTTCCTTTTTCTTTATAATTTCTGGAAGTAAAAATACTTATTGTCTGTACAGTAACTCTGGCCGATGATAGCTAAGGGCTGTTCAAGCACCAGTTCATCCAAATCAATGTGTTTGATTTTGATGGCCTGAGTCGCAGCCTGGCCGGCATCATCTTTACAATGCAAGTAAATATATCTGCCATCTTTTGAGACCTCCCACTGGCCGGATTCCTGGAAGTTAACCTCTTCATTGCTGACGATGGTTTTTTCGAAGCGGCCGTCAGCACCGAAGTTGAACAGGACTTGCACTCCTTCGAGCGTAGTAGCGGGAATTTCAGGATTGCCGGCATCTTTCAGTTTTACCTGTGGAAGCATGTTTTCCCATTTTCCAACTAGATCTTCCCGAATATTATCCAAGTTGTTTTTAGATTTTGGAGAGATAAAGTCAAATGAATGGATCAAGCGGTTCTCCACATCAGACAATACGATGCCGTCACAATTCGGGGCGATGATAAAGGTTTCACCTTGATTTTTGCCTGTATTTAACAGCAGGTATAAATGCCCGGCATGCTCTTCTACGTTCCAAAAGATCTCTTCTTTTTGATACAATTGCTCATTGGACTCGCGGATACGCTCTCCGCGGCCGGAAGGAGCAAAGGTGATCATTTCTTTTACAAAATCGTGTTTCGTTTCGTCAAGCCACAGGCCGGAAGTAAGGTCTTGCTTCAATTGCTCAACAAGTGAAAGTGATGGATCGATGTTTTCATAAGATGATCTACATCGAAAGCTGTCATGACTGATTGGTTGGTTGGCGTACATAAATATAGCGACCAACATGCCAATACAGGTTGTTAGGGTTGATTTCATCCTTCAAAGATTTTCAGTCGGGTTTAAAACTTTAATTCAGTGTTTATTCAGATGTATTTTGGGTGAGTGGTGCCAAAAATCCATCCGTCTAAACTCTACTGCAATACAACTGTTTTTTTTGTACTTTAAGGTGAAGCGAACTTCAAATTTTTGTTAAATCGAAACAGTTGCTAAGTTGTCGGTCTATTAAATAAGTTTCGGGTGATTTCTTTATCTAATAGACTTTATAAACGCAAAAAGGTTGCAAGAAATTCCAAATATTTTTCGGTTTGTTATGTTAAAAAATTATTAAAGCAAATAATATATTGCGAAGGAAATTTTAATGTTTTTTCTACAAATGATTACAAAAACCAGAGGAATCGTTTTCCGGGCGATAAAATATGGAGAAACAAGCCTGATCACCGAAATTTATACGGAGCAGAACGGCTTGCAAAAATACATCATCAATGGGGTTCGTTCGGCGAAGGCCAGGACGAAGGCCAGCCTGTTGCAGGTGATGTCCTTGCTGGATCTGGTAGTGTATCAGCGAGCCGATAAGCAATTAAATCGTATCAAGGAAGTTAGGCCGGCCTATGTATTTCAGCAAATTCCTTTTGATATCCGAAAAGGGGCGGTAGGTTTATTTATGGCCGAGATGGCCCGCAAGACCATACGGGAGGAAGAGTCGAACCTTCGGATGTTTAATTTTTTGTTTGATTCTTTTTGTTTGCTGGACGAGACCTCTGCTCCGATCGCGAATTTCCATTTGTGTTTTTTATTGCAATTGAGTCAGTACTTAGGTTTTGCTCCGGGAGGGGATTATGGTGAGGAAACGCCGATTTTTGATTTGCGGGAAGGGCTGTATGTACCAGGCAGTCCTGCGAGTCATGCTTATGTAGAAGGGGAGTGCAGTGCGGCCTTGTACGATTTGATCCGGTCCAACTTAAAAGAGGCTCACCAAGTGAAGATCAGCTCGGAGAACCGGCGATTGTTGTTGCGTCATTTAATCGATTTTTATCGACTGCATATAGAAAACTTACCAGCCATTAATTCGCATGATATTTTGCAAGAGGTGTTTGGGTGAGCGAGGTGGAATTGTGAAATTATAAGTATTTAATTAAAAAAAATAGTGATCAATAAGTTTTTGAAGATTTGCTAAGTGATTGCCTTTCTAAAATAATCTTGGAGTATCCTCTACTATTTTGATCAATTTTCCCCTATTTTTTGGACAAGTTTGAGAAAAAAAATGCTTTAAATGCTCGGGTTCTGAGTAGAGTAGTTGAATTAAGTGATTGATTATTAGTTGAGTATGAGACTGCAATGGAAGGTGTTTTGTGTCTTTTTAGACCTCAAAGGTCTCGAGACCTTTGAGGTCTAAAAACTCCGAGTGCATATTTCATGCAAAAAATAAATAAAAAAAAACGGCCACGCAAAAACATGCTGCGCGGCCGTTTTAACGCTAAATAATCACCGTATGTCTAAGCAAAAGGAATCACCAACTCCTGATCAGGATGGATCATGTTGGGGTCCTTTAACTGGTCGGTATTCGCTTCGAAGATAGTTTTGTACTTCATCGCATCGCCGTAGTAATGCTTGGCAATCTTAGACAGGGACTCACCCTTCTGTACCGTATGCTTGTGGTAATAGTCTGTAATCTCTACCTTGATGTCAGCCATCAGGTCAGAGGGGGGATCTCCTCCAATTTCTTTGATTTTATCCCACATAAGATCTTTGTGGTACTGAGTTTTGGCCACACCGCCTATTTTCAGCAATCCGTCTAATTCTTCCACATATCCGTCTTTTACCTCAAATTTTTTACCTAATTCCAGAACGGGTCTGTATTTGTCTTGAAGAGACATACTTGAAATTTTTTGGGTTAATGAATGAAAGGAAATGCTTATTTCCAAGTTTATGACGGAGATGGTCCGCATAGGTCACAATGTAATTAATGATACCTGTCTTAACAAATTTAGAGCAGTGTATTTCCTAGGGCAAAAACTATAATTCGTACAAGTTTCGATGTACACAAGATATATCTCAATAGAGGGGTTAAAATGTTTGCCGGCCAACGGCCGGCAAACATTTTAACCCCTCTATTGGAAAAAATTATTCCATTGGGATTTGAATGAATTAACCTACCATTTCCACTCAATGAATAAATTAGGTGTCATACCCAAAGCCAGCTGATCATATTGAAATAATTGAGCGGGCTGTGTGCCACGCTCATTCGGCGGAATTACATAATACTTTTTATCCCGAATATTCCGCTTATTCAACAAATTGAAAAAGGAAATACCTCCTGTCAGAACCGATCCTTTTCCCAGCGTCCAAGCCCGATAGGCACTGAGGTCAAGCCGTAGATAATTGGGTAATCGCTGACTATTCCTCAACGGGAAAACCAAAGCATATTCCCACCCTTGCTCCTCCTCATTATAAAAGGTATTTACCTCATCAGGTACAGTGTAAGGACGTCCGGAATTGTAAAAAAAACTAGCTGAAATCCCCCAGCTTGGAAATTCCAGTAAGTTGGTCCACTTTAAAGTATGCCGCTGGTCGTGATCGGCCCAGAAGGAAAGTCCTTCATTTAAGCCGGGAAATTGATACTTCACCGCTCCGGTACTATACGCCAGCCAGGTGTTAAAATGCCGCCACTTTTTTCTAATCAGCAAATCAAAACCCCGGATGGCTGCCTTTCCTAAAGAATAAGGATTGCTCTGTGCCTCGTCCACCTGTACATTCAAAGAGGTTAGATTGAAACTTTCTTTTTCATAATATTCAGCATCCAGTATCCATCCCCGCTTTTGAAATCGCAAGCCGACCGACCACTGCTCCGTTTGTACCAGCGGCAAACCTTGCTCTTCTCCCGCAATGATCCATATCCGCTCACTTAGCCCAAGCTCATTATCCGTTATCATTTGATTCATAAACTGCGTGTAGCGACCTACATTGGCTTTTAATTGTAAGGGAAAACCCTCAAACAGATCATAAATCACCGACAGGCGAGGTAGTAACAAAAAGTTTTTATAAGGCGCATATCGTATGTGCCTGAATCCGATGTCCAAAAGTAAGCGATCGTCCAGGTTGAGGTCGAGGTCGAGGTACATACTGTGCAAGGTTCCACGGATCTTTTCCTCAAACATGCCGGCCACTCCGTCCGGGTTTTCCTGAAGAACTGTAAAATCAGCCCTGTAAGCCGACCGGTGATAGCCAAAGTTAAGTGATTGCCCCCTCCGCCAGATCCAGCTGTTATTCCATTGCAAGCCTGCTTCGCTCATGTCATTATTTTGAGCGGCCCGCCAGCGGTTGGCCGGTTGATCCTGCTGCTGAATATCAAGCGCAAACTGATATTCGTTTCTGAAACTCGAGTAGATCCATTTGAAGTTAGAACTCAGGCGAGAGCTCCATCGGTGGGACAGCACGGTACTTAATCCGGTATTGCTTAGGTCAATATTGTCTTCCGACCTCAGATATAAAAAGGCTTCGTCGAAAAGGACCAGATAATCGAGGTGGTCACTGCCTCGGTAGAAGCTGCTGGTCCATCGCGTATCCTTACTTATTTCCCAATCCCATTTTACGTTGAGGTCATTAAAATAAAAACGAGGAGACAAAAGAGCTTCCAGGCCATCTTCTGAAACTTGTTGCTGATTGTCTTCAATTTTGCCGTTACCCGCAATCTGCTCGAACAATTTTTTGTAGGTTGGGCTTTGTAAAAGATCGGTATAAGATCTTCTAAAAGCTAGCTGAAGACTAGCCTGCTCTTTGATGATAGGCAGGTTAAGATAGGCCTGGGCATTGATCAGGTTCAGGCTTACCTTGCCGCTCAGAGAGTCGATCGCATCCGGCCCGCGAATATCGATCAGGCCCGAAACCCGCCCACCCTGGCTGGCATCGAAGTTGCCGGGGTATATTTTTATGGATTCCGAAATGTTGGGATTCACAGCCGTGAACATGCCAAAAAAATGGCCGATATGTAAAATGGGGATGTCCTCCCACAGAATGAGATTCTGATCAGGCGTCCCTCCGCGTATATGAATGTCGGCCGCCGATTCATTTGAGCTGTGAATGCCGGGCAGGAGCTGAGCCATCCGCAGGACGTCGTTCTCACCCCAACCCGCTAAGCGCCCGATCTGGTCGCTGGTCAATTGTATTCCCTGGCCCAGCCGGGAAGGTTTCAGGAAGGCAATGGAATAGTCCTTGATCACGATTTCCTCTATAGAAAAACCAGCCACCTGGAGCAGTATCTTTTTGCAGGGCTTTTCCAGCAAATCCCCCACACTTAGGTCTATTGCCTGATAGCCGATAAAGGAAATCTGCAAACTATCCGTCGGTTTAAAATCGGACTGCATGCTAAAGAATCCCTGATCATCGCTGGATACTCCACGACCGGATTGCTTTAGTAAAATCGTTCCATAGGGCAGAGGATCTCCAGTAAGAGCATCTTGAAGGTAACCGCAAATACTAAGTTGTTTTTCTATTTGAGCAGGGGCATTATTTGATTCAGCAGGAGGCCCTTTTTTAATCAAAATAAACTTCTGATCAGTTATCCGGTAGCTCAGGTTTAAAGGCCCTAGTAATTGATCGAGCAACTCAGAAAGCTTGGAGGCCCGATACCGGTTTTTTTTTATGGACAGCGATTGGATGAGGTCCTGATCGAAAGCAAATGTTAAGTCAAAAGTTACTTCTAGTTGACTGAATACGCTAGGTAAATCCCTTTTCTCAAATACAATGGATGATTGTTGAGCATTTAATTGGACTGTTTGTAAGCACCATATCAAGAACGGGACCATCCATTTTTTCATCATTCCGCTTCATTTATTGCTCTCTGAAGATAACTTCGTTACCATTCAAAATCTGATAACTCAACTCCATCGGCTCGCTAATGTTGACCAAGGCGGCTTCCAGATCATCAATGGGAAAACCTCCGGTGTAGGATCTTTGCGGATTTCCGACCAAAGTAATTTTAATACTATAATGGTGTTTTAATTCCTGCAGTACTCTTGATAATGGAGTTGCCTTGAAATGGACGGTACCCTGTGTCCAGGAAGCTGTGGCTGGAATTGATGACAGTGTATCTGTTTGCCAGTCTCCATTTTGCCAGTGAGCACTGATGCCCTTGTTGAGGGTCAAATCCTTGTCATTTCTGCTTATTTCCACTACTCCATCATAGCAAGTGACCTCCATTAGGCTGCCTCTGTTCCAGACATTAAATTCGGTACCTAACACACTTACTTGCCCATTGCTGGTTTGGACCACAAATTTTTGTCCTTTTGTTACGGAAAAAAAAGCCTCTCCGTCTAATTCAACTTTTTTATTCCTTTTCCATGTTTTAGGGTTAAAAGAAAATTGGCTAGCCGCATTTAATTGAACCTTAGAATCATCGGGTAGCTGAATGCTCTCCTGTTCTCCGGTTTGGGTGATAAACTGCTCATCGGGAGCGGGCCGGAAATACCAGAATGCTGTGAGAACTACTAAAACACCGGCAGCTACAGCTGCATAGGACAACCAGGAGCGTTTTTGCTTCATCTCCTTAACCACAGAGCGTTTATTTTTTAGTGCGCCATAAGCTTTTTGTAAATCGTAGGGAGGGGCTTCCAACTCATCAGTCATACGGATGATCTGTTGATACTGCAGGAAGTCCTCACTCGACTCAAAAGCAGTTTTTTCCTCTTCACTCAGCTGTCCATTTAGCCAGCGTGAAAGAAAGGTATCATCCTTAAAATTCTTTTTTTCCTCCACGATTTAAAGTTTTAGGATCCAGTCAAAGGGCCCCCGGGCACCTTACATTTGACTGGATCTTAATAATAAACGAAATAGCAGTTTTATACCCTACTTTTTCTCCGCAACAATTGCCCTTAAGCCCACCAGAGCCTTATGCATGCGCTTTTCGACGGCTTTTACGCTAAGGTCTAGCAGCTCAGCAATTTCTTTGTAAGTCATTTTTTCTATTCGATTGAGGAGAAAAACGAGTCGTTGTTTTTCGGGTAAATCCATCAGCGCTTTTTCAAGCAGGGATTTCATTTCTGCTCCTTCCAAAAGGGTATCCGGGCCGTGTATTTGCTCTTTAGGTTTCTGGCCCAATTGAAACTGTTGCACTACTTTTTTATGCTTGACCACATCCAGGAACAGGTTGTTGGCAACCGTAAAGAGAAAACTTCGAGCCTTGGAGTAACTGACCGTATTGCAATGTTTCCAGAGGCGTAAATAGGCTTCTTGTGTCAGATCTTCCGACAATTGCAGGTCTCCACTTTTATAATAAAGAAAATTGCGTATACGCGGGGCATACTCATAGAAAAGTTGTTGATAAATCGTTTCATCGCAGACCTGATCCGTTTGATTTTGCATATATGCTTAGCGCAGTGGAATGAGTTTCCTGCAAAGGTAAGAAGATTCTATAAGGAGTTCTTTTTGTAGAATTAAGCTTTTTTCTACAAAAAGAACTCCTGGAGGGAAGGGGCTCCGGGCACCAATAGCTTAATAACTAATACTTCCTCCCAAAGAAGTAGACTGGCTCAACTCCTCGGGCTTCCCTTTATACTGGATGGTACCTCCCAGGCTTGCCCTGGCCTCTAGCTTTTGATTGGCTACCACATTGGCTTCTCCTCCCGTAGAAGCTTTTATAACTGATCGTTCGCACTCCAGATTGAAGCCTTCGTAAATACCCCCGGTATTGGCAGTCATTTTTTGTGATTCGGTGAAGCCGGTAAGTTCCAGCACACCTCCTTCATAAGCTCCACCTTGAACTGCATTGACATTTAGCTCGAGTTCGATACGGGAGCCGCTATGGGCCTTCGCCACCAGCTGGTCGATGGTGATGGCCTCCTTACTGCCAACATAGCTACCGGCATTGGATTTGATGCTGCGAAGGGTTTGGTAGGTAAGTTTGACGTAAGCTTTTTGATCCTTCTTGAAAATGCCGTCATTGAGTTTGATTTTTAGAACACCGCGGTAAACTTTGGCGTACAGATCCTTGTTTTCGGCATTTTCTAACTGGAACGAGATCTTATTCGTACTCCCTTTTTCTAAAATGAGCTCGACATTTCCGCTGACGACCAGCTCGTCAAAATCATCCAGACTGTATTCTTTCTGCGCTATTAAAGAAACACTTGCCATTAAGATCAGTACAAGTGTCATAAAGGATAATCGTTTCATTATAGTCGGTTTTGATTTACAATTTTTTGATACATAAGGAAAGGGAACTTTACACGATCCTTTGCAGTTAATTTTCAAATTGAATGGTTTTTTACGATCTTTGTGCCTCCATTTTCGACAGAAGGTAAATGTTTTTTGTATAAAGCCGAAATGACTTTGCTCAACGGCCCGATAATATGGATAATTAGACATTACCACTCGAGAAGAGGTTGCATTATTTGGCTTTGAATTTAAAAACAACTATTAGCATGGCAGCTCAACAAAGCGATCAGTTCAAAAAAGTTATCGCCCATTGTAAGGAATATGGCTTTATTTACCAGTCAAGCGAGATCTACGACAATTTAAGTGCGGTGTATGATTACGGCCCTTATGGCGTTGAACTTAAAAACAATATCAAGCAATATTGGTGGAAGGCCATGGTGCAAATGCACGATAATATTGTGGGGTTGGATGCCGCGATCTTTATGCATCCCAAAACCTGGAAAGCTTCCGGCCACGTGGATGCATTCAATGATCCATTGATTGATAATAAGGACAGCCAAAAACGCTATCGCGCCGATGTATTGATCGAGGAGTACATGGAAAAAATTGAAAAAAAGATCGATAAAGAGGTCGCAAAAGCCGGCAAGCGATTTGGGGATGCCTTTGATGAGCAACAGTTCCGGGAAACGAATGACCGGGTACTCCGCAATCAGCAAAAATTTGATGAAGCGCGGGATCGCCTGGCCAAAGCCATGACGGATGGCGATATGGAGGAGTTGAAAAATATGATCCTGGAATACGAGATTGCCTGCCCGGAAAGCGGTTCCCGCAACTGGACGGATGTCCGCCAGTTCAATTTGATGTTTTCCACTCAGCTGGGTAATATTGCAGGCGAAGAAGGTAAGTTGTACCTCCGCCCCGAAACTGCACAGGGTATTTTTGTCAATTTCCTCAATGTTCAAAAAACGACTCGCCAGAAGCTGCCCTTTGGTATCGCCCAGATCGGTAAAGCTTTCCGAAACGAGATCGTGGCTCGCCAATTCATCTTCCGAATGAGAGAGTTCGAACAGATGGAAATGCAGTTTTTTGTGGCTCCGGGTGAAGAAATGAAGTGGTACGAGTATTGGAAGGAAGCCAGAATGAAGTGGCATAAAGCCTTAGGTACCCCGGACGAAAAACTCCGTTTTCACGACCACGATAACCTGGCGCATTATGCCAATGCAGCCGTAGATATTCAATTTGACTTCCCCTTCGGTTTTAAAGAACTGGAAGGTATTCACTCCAGAACGGATTTCGACCTCAGCCAGCATCAGGAGTTATCCGGCAAAAAAATGCAGTACTTCGATCCGGAAAAACAGGAAAGTTACGTTCCTTATGTCGTAGAAACCTCCATCGGTTGCGACCGCATGTTCCTCACCGTCATGAGTCAGGCACTACAGGAAGAAACGGTGCCGGATGCAAAAGGCAAGGACTCCACCCGTACGGTCCTGAAAATCCATCCTGCTTTGGCACCCATTAAATGTGCCGTCATGCCTTTGTTGAAAAACAGAGAGGAGCTGACTTCCAAAGCCACGGAGATCTTCAATGATCTGCGCTTTGCCTTTAGCTGCCAATATGATGAAAAAGATGCGATCGGTCGGCGTTACCGGCGCCAGGATGCCATCGGTACGCCATATTGTATCACCGTTGACTTTGATACACTCGAAGATAATACGGTGACGATCCGCGACCGCGATACGCTGGAGCAGGAAAGAATTCCGATCGATCAGATTGAAAAGATCGTACGCGAGAAGGTGAGTATGAAACAATTACTGAAAGACTAAATTATTTGCTCCGTTTATTACCCGTGCAGATCCGTGTCAAAAAAAGCTTGACTTATTACAGACACGGATTTTCACGGGCAGTAAGGGTAGATTAAAGGTTGGAGGTGATTAAAAGGTCCAGATCTGTACTCTTGATCTTAAAGCGCTCTCCCAAATATTCATTACACAGACAGCCCTTGTAGGTATAGACCCCATGCCTCAAGCCGTAATGGCTGAACAACAAGCGCTCTATGCTGCCGGTACTTCCTGCCTTTAATAGAATAGGCGTCAAAATATTACTAACCGCCACAGATGCGGTTCGGGACACTCTGGAGGCCATATTCGGCACACAGTAATGGATTACATCGTGCTTGACAAAGGTCGGTTTATCCAAAGTAGTGACTTCCGACGTAGCAATACATCCACCCTGATCGATACTCACATCAATGATGACGGAGCCCGGGCGCATTTCTCTGACCATATCCTCACTGACTAATATGGGCGTCCGGCCCGATTTAGAATGAAGGGCACCGATGACCACATCGGCTGTAATGAGTTCTCTTTTCAGATAAACCGGATTAATGGCAGAAGTAAACAAAGGCCGGCCAACCTGATTTTGTAATCTTTTGAGTTTGTAGATGTTATTGTCAAAAATACGGACTTCAGCACCCAGGCCGAGAGCGGTCCGGGTGGCGTATTCGGCTACAATACCTGCCCCGAGGATGACTACTTTTGCAGAAGGAACGCCAGAGATACCCCCCAGGAGCACTCCTTTTCCTCCACCTGTACTGGATAGAAGTTCTGCGGCTGTTAGCATAGCACTTAGGCCGGCCATTTCGCTCATGATCCTGACCACGGGGAAAGTATCCGATTCGTCCTTAATATATTCCATGGCCAGGGCGATCACTCTTTTTTGCCGTAACTTTTGAATGTAATCAGCCGAAATAATAGGCAGCTGGAGGGGAGAGATCAGGATCTGGTTGGGGCGCATCAACTCAATTTCCTTGACGGTGGGCGGAGCTACCTTTATGATCACATTGGCCTTGTAAACTTGTTCGGGGCTGTAAGCTATTTCAGCGCCGACTTCTGAAAATTCATGATCAGAAAACTGGGATTTTTCACCGGCTCCCGATTCAATGACGATCCGATGACCGTGTGCAATGAGCGTTTCTACAGAGGAGGGCACCAGGGCTACCCTGTTTTCCTGCAGGGTAATCTCCTTTGGAATGCCAATGAATAATTTATTAGGCTTACGTTGGACTTCCAGCATTTCAGTTTGCGTCTGCAACTGGCTTTCAGTAAAGATTTTAGGAATGGGTATCCGCTTTTCCTTTTCACTCATGTTCCTCGGAATAAAAGTTAATCTGTCCTTTACAAAAATACGACTTTTCGGGTGGAATCCGCTACAATTTGAATTTGAATTCTGACGATCTCTTCGCCTTCCAGTAAGGGCTCTATCAATTCAGGCCATTCAATGAAGCAATAATGATTGCTGTATAGTATTTCCTCTATCCCGATATCCAGGGCCTCTTCCATGTTTTTTAAGCGGTAAAGATCCAAATGATACAGCGTATCGGCTGAAGTTTCCGCATTGATCGAATATTCATTAACCAAAGAGAAAGTAGGACTGGTGACACTTTCCCGCACGCCTAATAGGCGACATATGGCTTGAATAAAACTGGTTTTTCCTGCCCCGATTTCTCCGGAAAAGGTGAAAATTTTGTTCTCACCGGCATATTCCAACAAGCTATTTGCGGCTTGCTCCCATTCCTCTATTTTGGTAATGAGCAATTCTTTCATTTCAAGTTTAAAATTCTCTATAGGCTTTCTAATACAGACCGAATTTACGTTTATTTAATCGATTTCTTTCGCCCCGATCAGGGCGCTTCTTTGAAAAGGTCCCAAATCATTCAACAAACCATCTGAGAAATAGGTTTAATGTGTTTATTTTTTATATATAAAAAATTGAATAACAGTGTTTTAAATTTGTTTTTTTACTAATAAAAAAGTCCTGTTAAAGTGCCGTCTAAATTGATCCTTTTATTTATTCAAACGTTAATTTTTTGTATATTTGCAAGGATATGGTAACAGAAAATAATGACTTAAATAAACAGCAGGGCGAGTATAGTGCCAGTAACATTCAGGCACTGGAAGGACTCGAAGCAGTCCGTAAACGCCCGGGGATGTACATTGGAAGCACAGATTCGAAGGGGCTTCATCACCTGGTCTGGGAAGTAGTGGATAATTCCATTGACGAACACCTGGCTGGGCACTGTACGAAGATAGATCTTATTATTCACCCGAATAATTCCATTTCAGTTAAGGATGATGGTCGTGGTATACCGACCGGGATGCATAAAAAGCTGAAAAAATCAGCTTTGGAGGTTGTAATGACCGTTCTGCATGCCGGGGGTAAATTCGACAAAAACACCTACAAGGTTTCCGGCGGTTTGCACGGAGTAGGGGTTTCCTGTGTGAATGCCCTTTCGTCTTTTCTGAAAGCAGAAGTGCATAGAGAAGGGAAGGTCTTTGAGCAGGAATATAGCCAAGGGAAACCTCAGAATGAAGTGCATACAACCGGCGAGTCCGACAAAACGGGTACGACCATTACCTTTAAGCCTGACGGGGAGATTTTTGAAACACTGGAATACAAATACGAAATTCTGGCTAACAGGCTCCGGGTTTTATCCTATCTGAATAAAGGTTTATTATTAACCATTACGGATGAACGGGAAAAAGATGATGACGGCAATTTCATAACTGAGGAGTTTTACTCTGAAGGAGGCCTGAAGGAATTTGTACAGTATCTGGATGGATCCCGGCATGGACTGATCGAAGAGCCTATCCACATTAGAGGAAGTGAAGAGAACGTAGAAGTGGAGGTGGCTATGCAATACAATACTTCTTACTCTGAGAATATCTATTCTTTTGTGAATAATATTACAACCAGAGAGGGAGGTACGCACGTTCGCGGTTTTAGAATGGCCGTCAATCGCGAGTTCGGGAAGTATGCCGAAGAAAATGGCTTCTTCAAAAAGCTTACTTTCAAAGTAAGTGGAGAAGATTTTCGAGAAGGCCTGACAGCCGTGGTTTCTGTAAAAGTACCCGAGCCTCAGTTTAAAGGACAAACCAAGGGCGAATTGGGTAACTCGGAAGTAACCCGGATCGTTTCTCGCGCAGTGGGAGAAGTCCTCAAACACTATCTGGAAGAAAACCCCAGGAGTGCCAAGAAGATCATTGATAAAGTGGTTCTGGCAGCTACCGCTCGTCATGCCGCCCGGAAAGCTCGCGAAATGGTACAGCGCAAAAGTGCCGTAACCAGCGGGGGCCTACCTGGAAAATTATCAGATTGTTCTTCACGCGATCCAGAAGCTTGTGAGATCTTCCTGGTAGAGGGGGATTCGGCCGGCGGAACTGCCAAACAAGGCCGGGATCGTAACTTCCAGGCCATCCTGCCACTAAGAGGTAAGATCCTGAATGTGGAAAAAGCCTTGGAGCACAAAATATATGATAACGAAGAGATCAAAAATATTTTTACTGCCCTCGGGGTCAGTATTCAGGAGGATGATGATGGTGAGCGTATGCTGAATCTTGAAAAGCTGCGGTATTTTAAGGTCATCATCATGACGGATGCCGATGTGGATGGAAGCCACATCACCACCCTGATCCTAACTTTCTTTTTCCGCTATATGCGTCGCCTGGTAGAAGATGGGCACGTTTACATCGCAGCACCGCCTCTTTATTTGATCAAAAAAGGTAAAAAGGGCGTTTATTGCTGGAATGAAGATGAGCGCAAGGCCGCCATTGCTGAATTGGGGAGCGGCGAAAATGATTCTTCCGTGAAGATCCAACGATATAAGGGATTGGGAGAGATGAATGCCGAGCAGCTCTGGGACACCACCATGAATCCGGAATCCCGGATTTTACGCCAGGTATCCATCGAAGATGCTAAGGAAGCAGATCGGGTGTTCTCAATGCTGATGGGCGATGAAGTGCCGCCTCGCAGGGCCTTTATAGAGGCAAATGCAAAGTATGCCAATGTAGATGTATAACTAAAATAAAAATCGCGGCCAACGGCCGCGATTTTTATTTTAGTTATAAGGAATAGTTTTTAAAATATGCTCCGTCGCCTGAATTCGGGCCGTATTTTTATTATTGGCATCAATGATGACCCAGGGGCATATCTTGGTATTTGTCTTTTTAAACATTTTTACCTTATAAGCTGTGTATTGATCCCATAGTTCCTGGGCGCTCTCATCCACCGGCGTCATTTTCCACCTTTTTAATGGGCTGCTTTTGATATCGGCGAAACGTCGGGCCTGCTCGTCTTTTTTAATAGAAAAATAGAACTTAATCAGGTAAGTACCCGATTCCACGATCATGCGCTCAAACTCATTGACCTGCCCCATAAATCTTTGATACTCATTTTCCGAACAGAAGCCGTTCACAGGCTCCACCACAGCCCGGTTGTACCAGCTACGGTCAAAAAATACGATCTCTCCCGGCTTGGGCAATCGGTTGACGTATCTTTGAAAATACCACTGTCCGGCCTCCTCAGCTGTCGGCTTCGGCAAGGCCGCAATTCGATAAAAGCGGGGGTTAATATGCGCGGTTATTCGGCGGATGGCCCCTCCCTTGCCGGCTGCATCCCGCCCCTCGAAAATGACTACTACCTTTTCCTGGTTCTTTATTACCCAGTTTTGTAGCTTGATCAACTCTGTTTGTAACTCCCGAAGCTTGATCTCAAAACGGGCATTTTCAAGAGCTTTTTCGAAATTGAGTTTTTTATCAACTAATAAGTGTTTCAGACCTATCTTGGAATTTAATATTTCAATTTCTTCTTGTGTTAATTCTAGTTTTGCCATTGGACTCTATTTAGAGTAAAAGTGAAACAGGGTGAAAGTGTATCGGTAGAACTACCTAAAATACCGATAATACTTCACAATCACGTTCGGGTCGGGTAGGAGCACTGCTTTAGAACTTCCTTTGCCCGGATAATCAAAAACGGAGAGCATATGCCTGATACTTTCCAGCCGGGCCGTCCTTTTATCATCCGTTTTTACAATGATCCAGGGACTAAAGGGGGTATGGGTTTTGGAGAACATTTGCTCCTTATAGTGGGTGTATTTATCCCACAATTCCTGCCCTTTCATATCCACGGGACTGAATTTCCAGCGTTTTAGCGGATTTTTTAAGCGGGAGCTAAACCGCCTTTGTTGCTCATCTTTGGAAATCGAGAACCAGAATTTGATGAGTACCATATTATCCTCATATAGCATATGCTCAAATTCGGATACCTGCAGCATGAATTCCTGATATTGCTTTTTGTCACAAAAGCCCATGACGGGCTCTACCACGGCCCGGTTGTACCAGCTTCGGTCAAAAAACACAATTTCACCCGGGTTGGGTAATTCTTTTATGTACCTTCTGAAGTACCACTGCCCTTGTTCTACTTCTGTGGGCTTAGACAAGGCCACCACCCGCATAGAGCGAGGATTGAGATGTTCTGTGAAACGCTTAATAGATCCACCTTTACCGGCCGCATCTCGCCCTTCAAAAATAACGGCTACCCGCATTCTCTTTTTGGCTACCCAGCGTTGCAGATTAACGAGTTCGACCTGTAGCAATTTTAATTCTTCTACATATCTCTGATTGCGAAGCCCGGCTTTGATGTTGATGTTTTGCTTATCGGCAATATTGATAAGGTCACTGCGGGATTTGGCCTTCTGAAAGTCCTCGAGTTTAAACATGCTTGTATCAAAATAATTTTTTCGGAAAAAACAAAGATAAATAAGTGGAGGGAGAAATTTTAGTTTACTTTTAGTGGCGGCTGTTAGAGTCGTGTATTATTGAATGGTAATAATTGTATACGGGAACGCAGTATTCAATCTATGTTAGGTACTGCCCTGAAAGGGCTTTCTACTTATTGCCCGGAGCAACGCTCCGGGTGTTAAAGGGCACCCCCATTTCCCGCCCTGAAAGGGCACTCCAATTAAGCTGCCCTTTCAGGGCGCATGGAGGTAGGAGTTTAAACACTCCGGGCGGCGCCCGGAGTTGGTTTTATATTTGCCTTTCAGGCAAAATATTATCTCAGTTGATTTATTTATACACCTTCCGAATATTCCCATTCAATGCACGCCTCTAACAGCCGGCTCCAAAAGTAAACTTAAATTTTTAGGGATGGATATATTAAACGAAATACTATTAGCTGAAAAACGCATACGTCCGCATATTTTAAAAACGCCGCTCATCGAATCACGAGAATTGAGTAAACTGATCAATGGGAAGGTTTATCTGAAACTCGAAAATGAACAATATACCGGCTCTTTCAAAGCTCGTGGCAGCCTCAACAAAATCCTTGCCCTTTCGGAAGAAGAAAAGAAAAAAGGAGTGGTCACGGCCTCTACCGGCAACCATGCTTTGGGTTGTGCCCGTGCCTTAGAGATCGCACAAGCCAACGGCACGATCTTCCTTCCCGAAAATGCTTCCAAAGCTAAGGTCCAGGCACTTTCTAATTATTCCGCTGAACTAAAATTTCATGGCTCTGACTCCTTAACCACCGAATTACATGCCAAAAAAATAGCTCAGGAAGAAAACCGGGTATGGATCTCCCCTTACAACGACCCTCAGATCATGGGCGGCCAGGGAACGATCGGCATCGAACTGCTCGAGCAACTGCCCGAATTTGATGCAGTCCTTATCACCGTCGGTGGCGGCGGACTCATCGGAGGAATCGGAACCTATCTGAAATCTCAGCGCCCCGAAATAGAGGTGGTGGGCTGCCAGCCGGAGAATTCTCCGGAGATGGCCCTGAGCGTCCAGGCGGGTCATATCGTGTACCTGGACGAATACATCGAAACGCTTTCGGACGGCTCCGCCGGGGGGATAGAAGATGGCTCTATTACTTTCCCGATCTGTCAGCAAGTAGTGGATAACTATATTTTGGCAAGCGAAGAAGAAATCGCCGAGGGCATCAAATTTGTAGTGCACAAGCATCACAAGATCATCGAAGGCTCAGCTGCTGTGACAATCGCCGCTTTGGTGAAAAATAAGGAGCGTTTTGAAGAGAAAACCGTGGTATTGCTTATGTGTGGAGCGAATATTGATATTGAGAAGCTGAAAAAGATAATATAAAAGCAAGCGCCTTCAGGCGCTTGCTTTTATATTATCTTTTGTATTGGGAAGGGGGAACTCCAAACTGCTCCCTGAACATCTTCGTAAAATAAGACAAACTATTAAAGCCTACCTGATAGCAGATCTCACTGACACTGGCGCTGTCTTTTTCAAGCAGGGTCGCAGCTCTTTTTAACCGTTGGATACGAACGAACTCGGTGGTCGCATGCCCGGTTAGTGCTTTTAACTTGCGATGTAGCTGCATCCGGCTCATGGTCATCTCTTTTTGAAAATCCTCCGTGGTGAAATCTGCATTGTCCATATTTTTTTCGATAACAAGCATAACTTTTTCCAGGAAAGCTACGTCCATGGAATTAATCGCAATATCGGCCGGTTTGAGGATGACCGTCCGGCTGAAGCGCTGCTGAAGCAGTTTCCTCTGATCGATCAGGTTTTTTACTCGTACCCTAAGTTCCTCTGCGTTAAAAGGTTTGATGAGGTAATCGTCGGCTCCGGTGGACAAGCCTTCTAATTTACTTTCTCTGTTGGCTTTGGCCGTGAGTAAGATGACGGGAATATGGCTCGTCGCTTCATGGGATTTTAATTGGCTACATAACTCAATGCCATCCATGTGAGGCATCATCAGGTCACTAATGATCAGGTCGGGGACTTCTCTGGTGGCGACGTCCATTCCATGCCGGCCGTCAATCGCTTCCAGTATATTGTATTGAGGAGATAAAATGCGGGAAATATATTGTCGGAGGTCCTCATTGTCTTCTACGATTAGCAGGATCGGTTGGTCTTTTTGAGCAGTAAAGGGGGACTCCGTATTTTCCAACCCTTTTTCAGCAGCTTCCAGCTGAGAAAGAGACGGCCTGGAAAGATGACTTCTTCTATCACCAGAATTAGCGGCTGCTAAAACGGGAAGTTCTACCGTAAAGGTACTGCCTAGGCCAGGCTTACTACTCGCCAGGATTTGCCCTCCGTGTAATTTGGCTAATTCCCTGCTCAGCGCCAGTCCTATTCCGGTACCCTCCCGCTCGTTTTTCTGAGCATCGGCAGATCGATAGAAACGATCGAAAATGTGGGGCAGCTCATCAGCAGGGATACCTGCTCCACTGTCCTTGACACTGAAAATAAGCTGATCATCTTCATTGATAACTTTTACCGCCACCTGACCGCCATCGGGTGTGAATTTGAAGGCATTTGATAAAATATTATAGACTATTTTTTCCACCTTGTCTGGATCAAAAGCACTTTCGAGGCTTTCTTCATGGAAATCCAATGTGTATTGAATATTTCGCTGTTCGGCATGAGAAGAAAAAGAGGCTGTTAATGCCTTCAGAAAAGCCACAATGTCTCCGTCTTGAAGCTGTAGTTGAAGGTTGCCTGACTCAATTTTAGACAGATCGAGCAATTGCTGGATCAGTCTCTCCAATCGCCTGGCATTACGATGCATAGTATTCAATTCACTTTTGCTCAGAGGGGCGTCTTTTTTTAATTGATTTTCCAGGGGGCCCAGGATCAGTGTCAGCGGCGTGCGGAATTCATGGGAAATATTGGCGAAAAAACGAGATTTGGCCTTATCCAGTTCTTTTAATTGTTCTGCCTGCTTTTTAACTTCTGCCGTTTTTTGATCTACCAGTTGTTCCAGTTTCCTTTTTTCAAGGGTCAGTTGTCTAAGCCGCCAGCGAATGATACCATAAATGAGCAGGGCACCTAAAAAGGCATAGATCCCATAGGCCCACCAGCTTCGGTACCAGGGCGGCAGAACGACAAACTCAAAACTTCCCGCTTCACTGATTTGTCTGTAAATATTTTTGGCCCGTGCTTTAAAGGTGTATTTGCCTTCCGGGAGGTTGGTATAATCCGTGCGGGTCTCGCTGGTCCATTCTGACCAGGATTTATCAAATCCTACCAGTTGGTATTGATAAAGGTTGTCTTCTGAACGGGTGTAGGAAGGGGCAGCAAATTCAAAGCGCATGGAATTATGGGCGAAATCAATGCTGGGAGCACTATAGTTGTCGGCTACACCTCCAAAAATCAACGAATCTTTTCCTACAAATACATTTCGTACAAAGGCCTTGAATACCTTCGGCATTTTACTCTGCTGATTCAGATCATGCCGTACGATCCCATCCGCACCGGCATACCAGGCAATCCCGTTATCTTCCGGATACAGCACTTTGCGAACAACGCCTTCCACCCGATGATCATTGATGACTTTTAAGCGGTAGCTTCCGTCTTTTTGTAAAATAGATACGGTCCGCTGTTTTTTCTCTTCACCGGCTTCCATTTGGGCATACATCCAGACATTGCCGTGCCGGTCAACGGTTTTGGGCGCTATCCCATATTCAAGGCCAAATCTTTTTCCGTAATCCGGATCAGGCAGGAGACTGTCCAATTTTTCATGATAGCGATAAGCAACCCCCTCGATCTCGGAAATGGGTTCTTGCTCAATTTCCGTCAAAAAAAGTAAGCCCTCAGGAATGTCCTTGCCGGGCAAAAAGTGCTTGACCTTTTTGGGCCTATTCAAATTTTTGGGATCCAATACGACCCGCCAAATGCCTCGGTACTGCGATTCCAGCCAGAGGTCACCCGAGGGCGTCTCTACGATATTTCTAATGTCATCCTTGATGTTTTCTATCCGGCCGCCGTCCACCCAATGGTTACCTTCCTTTTTTAAATAGGCCAGTCCATCCGCCAAACCTACAAAAATCAGATTGGGAAATAATTTAGAAGGCTGTAAATAATGAGAACCGAAATCGTTCAATTGCCGGAAGGAGCCGTCTTTATAAGAATACGTTCCTTTGCTTGCCACTAATAGCTCGTCCTCCAGGGCTAATAAATGATTGGCATAAAAGCTTATTCCGTCTAGGCGTTCAAAACGATTGTTCCGCAATACCAGGAGGCCAAACCGCTCTGCTACGTAAAGCGAATCCTGAAACCGGACGAGATGATCTACAGCTCCTTCTACGCCCAGTTCAGCATTGAATACAGAGAAGGCCGAAGGAACTTCAATGCGGGAAAGCCCATTGGTATGGGTGGCCCACAAACCGCCCTGATCATCATTGGCCAGGGCCGTAATGAAATTATCGCCCAGGCCGTTTTCTTCGTTTAAAATACAAATCAAGTGACCCTCCTGATCCAAAATAACCAGGCCGCCACCCCGCGTACCGATGGCCAGCCATTCATTTTCCAGTTTTTCTATGCAATAAGGGAGGTACTCCTTCAGGTATGCTTCCGCTTCATGCCTGAAGGGGAGGAAAGAACCATCCGATTGCTCCAGGAACAGCCCCTGATTTACAGTAGAAAGTAACAGGCGGCCCCGAAAATCTAACATGTTTAAGTACCCTCTTGCAGGAAATCCTTCTCCAGTCACTGCCTGCAGACTATCTCCTTTTAATTGTAGCACCCCCTTCTGTTGGTCTTCAATGAATAAAGTTTTCCCGGGCTTATGACTCATAAAGAAGCCTCTATCAGAGGCTTTCCAGATCGTACTTTTTCCATTTATGATTCGAATAAGGACTTCTCTGGTATGGAAAAAAACGCTGTCGTCGATGCAGTAAGTTTTCCAAACGATCCCAAGGTCCCGTTCTTCTGCGGGGAGCAGGGGTTTTAGGGAAAAAAATTGCATGCGTCCGAGGGAATCTGCTTTCAGGTACCCGATATCGGCATCTGCTCCTACATATATTTTGCCGTTGGTATCCATCGCCAAAGATCGCGGAAAACCATTTTCAGGAAGTTTGATCAGTCGCCAGTGTGCCCCGTCGTATTCCAGCAGGCCAAAGCCATTGCAGAAGTACATGAAGCCATTCGATCCTTGCAAGGCTCCCCAGTTATCATACCTGGCTCCATAAACGTCTTCATCGTAATTGACAAAATAGGGTAGGCCGATCTCCCGGCTGTTTTGCTGGGAGAAAGCAGCGCTCATATTTAGGAGCTGCACCGAGCAGATGAGGAAAAAGAACCCTATACGCTTCATATGATTAGAGTGAGGTTAAGACCTTATACGAATAGGCTTAAGTACCGCTGCGCCCATACGGCCCGTCTGGGCGCAGCGGCACTCCTACCTACTTGCGTAAGCTTAGTTACTAAGATAACTGATTTTCAGAACTTAAACTTAGTCGGTAAAAAATGCCGGATGTTACATTGCAGCAAAGCTTTGTTACATTTCTTATAGCGCAAAAGGTCCGGATACCCACAACTTTGGAGTGAACCAATGAAATTTTTTTCACCCAAAAAATCAATGAAAATGAAAACGATTCAATTATTGTTTACAGGCTTGTTCCTTTTAACAGGTGTACTTGTATTATCAGCCCAAAACAGAAATGAGGCTGTACAAGCAAAAGAAGTAGATTATAGTCAGGTACCTGCTGCAGAACGACAAAAAGCTATCCAGGTACAGAGAGAGGTGGCCGCTCACTTTTTGCAGGCATTGGCGCACAGCCGCTCCCCTCAGGAGTATGATTTAGGGCGCAACAGCCTGGCCCGGCAGCTGATCCCTGTTATAGAAGAACTTCCAACTGAAGAAAAGATCCGTATCCAGGAAAGAGCCATGACGATCTTAAATGATCCTGGCCAGAGAACAAAGATTCTGGGCAGTCAACTCACTAAGCTGGACTTCCGCAAAGATATCCTGGCCCAAATGGGAAGAACAGCTCAGATCAGGCCGGAGCAACAAAAAAAGTCGGTCATGCCCAAATCAGGAACGAGTAACACGGCTACCGGTAAACTGAAAGTGCGCCTTAAAGAGGTACGTTTAATAGACGAAACCAATCCGGAAGGAGGGCATGATGAAATTTACCTCGGCGCTATCTTTTTAGATGCCAATGAAAAGACCAGCAAAAAAGATCCTTTCCACATTGCAGATTTTAATGAAGGGGATAAGAAAAAGGAAAAGAAGGTGTATGATCCTCATTATACCCTAAAAACCTTTGACGTAAATCCTAACCAAAACGGTCAGACTTTTTTTACCCACTTTATGCTGTTTGAATACGATGGTACCGGTACCATGTACAAGGTGGTGGATATCGCTTTGGATTGGGTAGCCGGCGCACTTTCTACTACCACATACGGAGCTTCTGTGGCCATCAAACTGGTTATTGATGTCATCGTAACGGCCATTGCAGAGGATGATCAATTCCCGGTTTTTGCCCATGAAATAGACCTCAATGCGGGTACTTCCGATTTTACGAAAAACTACTGGTTTTGGGTCAAAGCGCATGGCGGGCATTATGAAGTATATTTTAATTGGGAATACATCGCCCCGGCAGGGCAGGACCAGCAAGCCCTCACAGCGAGTGAGCAAGAGCCGCTGCCACTTGGAAATATATTTAAAGGAGATGACGGCATGGTGTATTACTTCCGCGAAATGAGTAATAAATGCTATTGGTATGCAGAACATCCAAATGGTTCGATGGCTAACCTTTTTATTGGGGCAAGAAAGGGTAATTCCATTACCGGGCAGTGGGTCAGCCTACCCAAAGGCAAGTCTAAATCCTCCGGTGAAATAAGCCTGGAGGCTCAGCAGACCATCATCGGGCCTATTCTGAAAAACGTCGGTAGGCAATCACAAGATTATCCTACGACCAAATGGCTGCCTTTGGAGTCTTCCGCCAAGATGCCCGGCAAAGGACCGGCCCAGTTCGAGGGAGGGATCGGCAATCTGGATGGAATGTGGACAGATGATCAGGAAGGGATCTATTATTTGCGTCAGATAGGCAATAAATTATACTGGTTCGGGCAGGAAGATACCCCTTCCGGAACCCCTGGCTTTGCACAGATAGCCGAAGGAACGATCAATGGAGAAAAGATCGCCATGAACTGGTGGGATGTTCCTAAGGGAGCTAATAAGAATTTAAAGAACGGGATCGTGATCCTGCAAATCACGAATTCGAATACCCTGAAAAATATATTGGGACCTGATTTTTCGGCCAAATACCTGACTCGTCATGCAGATCTGGTGCGCCCCAGCTGCAGGGTATTCGAAACAGACCAGCTTACAATGGAAGAAAAGAGCAGAGGGCACTTCATCCAGCTTAACGGTCAGGCCTTGTATTCTTTTTACGATCAGGAAGAAGCAAGGAAAGCCTTCAACTTTTTAACCAAAAATGAGATTACTTCTGCTTGCCGGATCGGAGAAGGCAAAAACAGGACGACCTACTTTTTGAGTGATGGACGTGCCCCTCAGACTCAGCAGGAAGACTGGGAAGTTTGCTCTTTCTTTATGCTCAGAAATCTGGAAATCAGGAAAACCAGAGAAGGGTACATTCTTTCTGCAGGAAGAGACCTCTACCTGGTATTCGATTCTGAGGCCGAGGCCAATACTATGAAGCATATGATCAAAAAGTATGGGTTCTCTAAGTATTGTAAGATTGGAGAATTTGAGTATTGGCGATGAAGGATAAGGCTGTCTCATCCGCCTCTACAGGCGGATGAGACAGCCTTATTCCAATTTTTTCACTTAAATCAAATGAATGATGAAAAAGTACATCCTGTTTTTATATACCCTTTTGATTTTTACTTTTAGTTGTCAAAGCGAGGAAAGAACACTTCCGTCAGAATCCACCAATAAATCAACCTTGACTGCACGGATTGATTCGGTAGCCGAATACTTCCTCCAAACGGGAGAAATGGCCGGGTTTTCCATAGCCGTTTTACAAGGGGAGGATACTTTATACGCCAAAGGCTTTGGTTACAGCGATCTGGAGCAAAAAAAGCCGGTTACTGCTTCTACCATTTTTGCCATGGCTTCCATTACCAAACTCCATACGGCCCTGGCCACGCTGATGTTGGTGGATGAAGGCAAATTATCCTTGGATCAGAGCTTGCTGGAAAGCCTCCCGGATTTTCCCCGGCCGGATCAGGGCCGGAAGGTTATGCTCCGCCATTTATTGTCTCATACTTCCGGCATAGAGGACTATGCCGAACACATGGATAGTCTGTATATCAAAGAAGGCATTTTCCCTGCACAGCAAGACTATTTTGATTTTTTCGAAAAAAAGGAGTTGCGCTTTGAGCCCGGGACGGAGTATTCTTACTCCAATTCGGGCTTTATTCTGATGGGGATGATTATCGAAAGCGTAACGGGCATGTTATATGAAGATTACATTGAACAAAAAATAGCACAGCCGTTGGACCTGGCTTCTCTAAAGCATTTGAACCGGCAGGATCGGGGAGCGGTTTCCCGGAGGTATGAGCTAACGGATTCCGGCTTTGTGTTGAGCCAGATGGATACAACCTTTTATTTTAAGGGAGATGGCGGATTGAGTGCAACAGCGCTGGATTTGGCGCATGTTCCATTGGGGGTTGTAGGCGGGAAATTGATCAGTACTGCTGCTGCTAAAGCCTTGATGACCCCCTTCGTTTTTTCTGACGGCAGCCGTACTGACTATGGTCTGGGGCTTCGACAAGGAACCTTCGAAGGCCGCCGCGTTTGGGGGCATACCGGAGGGCATATCAATTATTGGAGTACGCTGGCTTTTTTCCCGGAAAGTAAAACCAGTATTGTAGTTTTTGGCAATACCGACCTGTCGAATGTAGATGCTCTTCTAATCGAAGGACTGGTAGCGCTGGCTGTGTTTAACCTCCCGGAGCCGGACCTGGCTTCCCTTCGCAGGGATACGGACCTAAGCCTGTACGAAGGGGAGTATTCTCGAATTGATGAAGACTATTATAAGGATGCGCCTCTGCTGATGAGAAGGTATGAAGAGGACCCCAATCATTTGTATCGAAGCAGGAAGAACAGCGATTCAAAAGGCGGGAAGCTGATTTATCTGGGAGACCACACTTTCGCGCCGGAAGATTACCCTATGGATCGTGTGGTGTTTGAGGTTCAGGAAGGGCAGGTGATCGGTTTCAAGGATTATTACAACGGTCTTTACATGCAAAGGCGGAGCAAATTGGGACTTTAGAAGCCTCATTGGGGTTAAATTTTTAACCGCCGAATTTAAGTAAGCTAAAGCTCGCTTTCTTGGCAAGCTGAAGCTTGCTGTCCGATTAGGCGCTTATTTTTTAAACTCCAATAAGGTTTCTAAAATCTTTTTGTCAAGCAATCAAAGTCTTAGTTTTTACTCAGTTGTTTTGTCCATCTACCACCTTTTTTATCAAAAAAAGTGATGTAATAAATACCAGCAGGCAGTGGATCTAATTGTATGCTGGAGTTGGAACGGACAATCCTAATGACCCTTCCTTTGGAATCACTTACTAAAATGGATTCCCATTTTGTGAAATCGGGTATATAAATGCTGGACTGTGCAGGATTGGGATAAAAAATTGGTTCGGCGGTTACCTCTACAGAATGACTGGCCGTCGTACGGATATAAACCTCGAAAGGATCATCTTCAACGGTACAACCTATGGAATCCGTTAATTGGAGATGGTAAGTCGTGGTCGTATCATTCCATACCTGCGGATCGGGTACGCTCACATCAGAAATATTATAGCTGGGCGACCAGGCATATTCAACGATGGGGAAGTTGCTAAAACCGGCCACGTATAATTGGATGGTATCCGAAGGATCTTTGATCGCCGCTTTGTCAACCGCCAGGAAGGTCCAATCGCTGAAATAATAGGTGACGGTATCTGAGCAAATGTCACCATCGACATCAGTAGCTGTTAAAAAAAACGTTACACTTCGCTCATAATGGGAATGAAATTCCGGATTTAATATAGAAGTATCCGAAAGCATATCGGAGGCGAAGAAAAAGACCTCTTCATCCTGACTCTGCGCTTCCCATTTAAGGCTCACAATACTATCTGCCTGGAGGACCTGTCCGTTCAACTTCGGGAAAGGCTCGGGATAATCACAAACTTTTTGATCCTCACCTGCACCTACGACACATTGGGCTTGTAAAAGAAAAGGAATCAGGAGTAGGGCAAAAACTGGAACGAATACTCTCATTTTTCGGTTTTTTGATCATCGATATGCGAATAATTTGAATTTCGTTCTATTCGCCTCCTTTTTCCATACCTGGAGTTGCTTTTTTCGTCAGTCAATTGCTTAACCTTTAAAATGGTAGAGAAAAAACAGAAAACACATGACCATAGGTTTTGCCATTTTACCAAATAATGAGGTATACAATTATATCAGGGGTATTCAATTACGCTTGAATCAGGAATTAGGGATTCGCATAGCTCTTAGACCTCAGATGTTTTCGAAACCTCTTAGGTCTAATAAATTTATCGTTTTACATAAAAATTTTTACCTTTAAGGTAAAAATGCAAAACAAAACCATCCGGCTTGCTTCCATACTTGGAAAGCTACTCATCGGAATTTGTTGCTTGTTGTACCTTTCATTTTTAATAGCCTTCGTATACTGGCACTTCGATCAGACCGCCTTCCAATTAGTTGATCTAAACGACGCCTTTAAGGCTGGCTACGGTGTGAATGGCGTTCAATACTATCAGCATTCAGCTCAACTTCCTTCCAATGCCGTGCCTATGAGCGAACTGAGCCCGGGCATGATGTACTGGCTGTTTTTTAGGATTAGCATTTTTGTTGCGCTGACCATTTTAATTACTCGCTCCGCCCTGCGCATCGTCCATTCTATCGGCAGCCTTAAAACCTTTTATCAGGACAATATCCGGCATTTGAGAACCATCGCTTTATATGGCTTCATTGCCTTTGTTTTTAGCACCTTCAACTTTTTAAGCTTTGAAGGGCAATCGAATTTGTTTTTGAAAACGGCCTTTGGTCCGCTTGTCCTATCTGTGGGAGCGCTGGTATTGGCGGAAGTGTTCAGAGAAGGGAAAAATTTACTGGAAGAGCAAAACCTGATCATATGATTGTCGTGAACCTGGATGTGATGCTGGCCAAACGAAAGATGAAACTCAAAGAATTATCCGAACATGTAGGAGTGACCATCACTAATTTGTCGATCCTCAAAACCGGTAAGGCTAAAGGCATAAGATTCAATACCCTGGCTGCCATCTGCGAAGCACTGGATTGCCAGCCGGGCGATATTTTAGAATACCAAAAATCAGAAGAACTATGACGGTCTTTAACGAATTTATTGGCGCTGTTCTCCAAATAATTGGGTTTTCACTCATTCCTTTCCTGGTGTATGTTATTGGGAAAAAAAAGGTAAAAGGTTTTTTCCAATACATCGGACTGAAAAAATCGAACCGCAAAGCAAATTTGCTGGCCTTGCTTATTGCTTTATTACTGGGCGGACCGATCATTTTATTGTCGATTTTTAATCCCGATTTTAAAGCTATTTTGACACACCCTGAGAGTGTATCGGGGAATATCCGAGAACTGGGCTTTAGTGCATCGGCCATTCTTATCGTCCTGATCACGGCCGTTTTTAAAACCGGATTGTCCGAGGAGATCTTTTTCCGTGGCTTTGTGGCCAAGCGGCTCATTGCCTGGCTGGGATTTCAGGCCGGCAACATCCTCCAGGCTGTAATCTTCGGGGCGATCCATACTTTGCTTTTTCTCACCATTAGTAAAAATCCCCTATTCTTAACGGTTATCTTTCTTTTTCCTGCACTCGGCGCCTATTTTAAGGTGTATTTGAATGAAAAAGTGGCGGATGGGAGTATTGTTCCGGGCTGGATTGCACATGGAGTGGGGAATGTGTTGGCCTATTCGGTGATTGGTTTTTTAATATAAACATGAGCCATTCCGAATTTTTTAGCTGATGACCAAAAACAGGTGCTAATTTCCCGTACGGGAAATGATGCTATTTCGGGGTTGTGTGAAAACGAGGAACGAGTTTTTACACAACCCCTCACGATGCTGACGATTTATACTGCTAAGTAGAAAAAAAGGCTCCATTTTTAGATAAAAAAAGTCGTCAGTATCTTTCACTTATAGAAGCGTGCATTGATTGCTTATAATTGGCTAGGTCTTTTTCCAACACCCCTTACGAGGCCGTATTAGGTGTCGGAAAAAATATAACTGATCAATGTACGCCTCTAATGGTGAAACAGCATCACAGCATCATTCGGCTGCCCCCGGCAGTCGAATCAGCATCAGTTTATTGAGGACCTTTCGAAAATTTGGGATGATTCATGTTTATTTTATTCAAATATAAACCCATCTTCCCCCAAATTCGACGCAATTCCAATCCGTACTCCAAAATCCCGATACTCGAAGTCCTGGAAACTAGTCACAAACTCGAGGCGGAAGACCCGCAGAATATTATCGATCGAATAGCCCACCTCCATATAGTTCTGACTGGAAGGGGTACCAAGGTAGTTGACAAACACATTCTCTTTGATTCCCATCAGCTGCACTTCCCAGATGTGGGTCAGCAGAAACTTGCGAAACTGATAGTGCATATGCCCGGCCACGTACTTATCCTGTGTGCTGAACTCATAAAAAGGCGCCATGCGGAAAGAGGCCACCGGGTCGATGGTTGTGAAGATGATCTCGTTGCCGGGGAAGTGCTTGAAGTCTGCGAGCCCGACATAGTCGTTATTGAAGAACATACCAGCATTCAAACGAATGTCCAGCTTGCCGCGAGCCGTGAAATTGAATTCCTGCTTGTAGGTGAAGTCCAGCAGATCATAATTGGTTTGGGTGCCGCTCAATCCTTCTATTCCTTTTCTGTACTCAAATTCAAAAGTCGGAGAAGTTCGATTGATCGGCTGGCGTCTTCCATTGCGGATGCGGTATTTCTGCCAGGGGCGGATCTCCAGGGCTGCGGCGATGGTAAAGGCTTTTTCCCGATCGGGATAAGGGACGGCCTCTACCATATCGGGGATGTTGTCTCCATAGGAGCGGTCGTCCTTAGGGAACCAAACCTGGGTTGTCGTGAAATTAGGGTACAATCTTCGATTGGCCCATTCTGCTCTGAAACGGGCGTTGGCCGTAGCATCCCACTTTTTGGTCCAGCCGAAACCAACGTATTCCTTTTCATACATATGGATGAAGTTGCGCTCATACAGCAAGGAATAGACTGTGTTCAACAATTCCGGAATTCGGTGTTTGCCGTTGAATTGATCCACATACCGACCTCCTTCCAGCGTGAAGGTTTGCCGAAAATCTCGCTTGCCTGTCCTCAATTCCGAATAGCCTCTGAAGTTAAACCGACGCCAGGAAAAGCCGTAGCGCCCGTCGACCCCCAGGTCAAACTGGCTGTTTTTGAATCCTTGCTGGTACTCCAGGCTCATGGTGCTGTTAAAACCTTCCAGGGGGTTAAACTGGATGTCGTGCAGCGGCCCGTCGAATTGTAAGCGGCTCTTTTTTCCCAACTTCCAGCTTTCGTTAAAAACAAAGCCTAAATTATCAAATATGGTATTCCGTCCACTAGTCCGACGGCCGGTGGAGTCGTATTCTTCCTGCTTGCGGATCTCTACCTTGGCAATGCTGTCGCGGGTTTCGTAGCCCTTAACTTCGTAGGTGGTCAGCGGAAGAGGACGTACGTCTGCCCAAAAGGCAGAGTCCTGATTATAGGCTGTAGAATCAACGGTGTAGGAAGTGATGCTGATGACCTCGGGTTCTTCTTCCATCTTTTGCTCCTCTTTTTCATACTCCCTCATGAGCTTGCGGAGTTCTTTGC
>JAUIKE010000317.1 GCA_030430845.1 Bacteroidia bacterium
TTTAGCCTTTTTCGGCTGTTTTCGGGGAATTTTTACCCAAAAATTAAAGGCCAACTACCTCGTAGTCAGCCTCCTTTGTCTTTTCAGGGACGCCCTAGTATAATCCCCGAAATTTCTTCAATAACCCTACACCATCGCCCGAAAGGCCCCGTGCGTAGCCTGCTTTAATTGGGGCTAAAAAAATAAGCGCCTAATTGGACAGCAAGCTTCAGCTTGCCAGGAAAGCGAGCTTCAGCTTGCTTAAATTCGGCGGTTAAAAATTAAACGCGAATAAAGTACTGGGACAAAATTAATCAAATAAAACCTCCCTTGCCTACCCGCGCCCTGACCCTAGAGGGAACCCAGCCCGCGGGAGGGATTCCTTTAGGAAAAAAAGGCGCCCAGTACGGGCCCGTATGGGCGCGTTGGCTACAACCTAGTCGTCCTCACTCATACCGCAACGACTCCACCGGATTTGTCCTCGCCAGCCTTAAAGTATGATAACTTATCGTCAACAAAGCAATCACAAAAGCCAGCAAAAATCCTAGAACAAACACCAGCGGATTGATCGAGATCCTGAATGCAAAATCCTGCAACCACCTGCTGATCAGCCACCAGGTGATTGGACTGAAGATGATAAATGCGATGGCCACTAAAATGGCATACTGCTTCGAGAGGTGCACCATGATGTTGCCCAGAGAAGCGCCCAGTATCTTCCGGATGCCTATTTCCTTGACTCTTTTCTTCATACTGATCGCTGCCAGTCCGAATAGGCCCATGCAGGCGATGAGGATGGCCAGGAAGGCCATGGCCGTCACGACCGACCGCATCTGGCTTTCCGAGCGATACAATTCTTCGAAGTGCTCATCCAGAAAACTGTACTCGAAAGGCCAGGAAGGCACCATCTGATTCCAGGTCCGTTCGATGTCGGCGATAGCCGCTTCTACGTTTTGTCCGCTGACTTTTACCGATAATTCGTCATAGCCCCAGTCGGGATGGACGACCATGGCGAGGGTGTTGACGTCGTAGTGTAGGGAATTGAAGTTAAAGTCTTTGGCAACGCCGATGATCGTTCCCAAGGAATCATTAGGGTACCAGGAATGCCCGGCCTGTACGCCGACGGGATTATCGAGCTTGAGTTCGTCTACAAATTTTTCGTTCACCACATAGGCCAGGCCATTATCGGTGGCGTATTCTTTGGAAAAGCCGCGCCCATCTTTCAGTTCGATGCCGTATACTTCGAGGTAGTCATAATCCACATTCAGATTACTGGGCGTTACTTCTCTGATCGAGTCGGTGCGGACCTTGAAGCCCCATTGGTGGAAGTTGTTGCCAATCCGCTGGCCGGAAGCTGTTACGCCCTGAACATGGCTGCTTTTTAGCAATTCTTCTTTTAGGGAGTTGAAAGCCTGATTGGCTTCTTGATTCATATCCACCAATACAATTTGATCCTTGTCGAAACCGATGTCCTTGTTTTCTATAAAATTCAACTGCTGTACTACCAGTAAAGTACTGATGATCATGGCTACCGCTAATCCAAATTGTAAAACGACCAAAGAACTTCTGAAGATAGATTTGGGCGTTTTGACCTCTCCTCCCTTTAATATTTTGATGGTTTTAAACGAAGCCAGGTACAGCGCCGGATAAACACCTGCCAGAAAGCCCAGACCGAGTGTAAGTACTAAGGCCGTGGCCAGCCAAAGCGGATTTTCCAGGAACAAGCCAAGGGAAAGCTTCCGCCCCATCCATATTTCTACCAGCGGACTGGCCAGGGCAGCCAGGCCAAGCCCGAGAATGAAGGCAAAAAAGCTGAGCAGGACGGACTCTGTCACAAATTGACCGAACAGCTGAGCCTTCAAGGCTCCTACCGTTTTTCGTATCCCGATCTCCTTGTACCGGTGGGAGGCCCGGGCCGTTACCAGGTTCATGAAGTTGATCCCGGCGATCAGCAGAATGAAAATACCGATCAGGGTGAAAATATTCAGGAAAGCTCCGTTAAACTTCCGATAATTCTGATAATCGTGCTCCACATGCATGGAGGCGAGGTGTACATCATCGAGCGGCTGGAGATACAGTTGGTAGAAGTCGTTCACATCCCCATCCTCATCAGGCGGCATCAAACGGCTTAGAAAGTCCGGCATTTTAGCATTAAATGCCTCGATGTCGGTGGATGGATCCATCACGACATAAGTGTTCAAAAAATTGTTGCCGACTATTTCATTGAAACCGGGGGATTCTCTGGTAATAGTTGTCAGGGAGAGCAAGACATCGAACTGAAGGTGTGAATTCTCCGGGACGTCTTCCAGAATCCCTGTAATTTTAAAAACATCTTCCCCCATTCTTAAATTATCTCCCAAAGGATCTTCTGAACCGAAGAATAGATCGGCCACACTTTCGGTGATCAGTATGGAATTGGGTTCGTTCAAGGCCGTTTCTCTATTTCCTGCTTTTAAAGGAAAATCGAAAATAGCCAGGAAGGTACTATCCACCACGGCCATTTGATCGACCGTAAACCGTTGGTCGCCTTTTTGAAACAGGTTTTTTCCGCGAGGAGCAAAACGGGTGTACTGCTGTACTTCGGGATAGTCGGCTTTTATCCTCGGTCCCATGGCCGGCATGGAGAGGGCCACGTGCTGGGTGTTGGTACCGGGAAAGCTCTGGATCTCATTCAAACGGTAGATCTGATCTTTTTGGGTATGGAAACTTTCAAAGTCGCGTTCTTCCTTGATAAAGAGGAAGATAAGTATGCAAGCTGCCGTTCCCAGGGCCAGGCTAAAAATGTTGATGGAGGATAATAAGGGACTTTTCCTGATAAACCTAAAGGCTAGTTTAAGGTAGTTGGTGATCATCGGGTGAAGATTTTTGTTTTTAACAAGGCTCACCCAATAAGATTCATTTTACTTGCAAATAGTTGCAGCTACAAGTGATTTTTTCCATTATTCCTCCATTTTCCAAAAAGCGATGCCCCCTGCCTGCTTGCCAATGTCGGTAAAATCGACTTTTTTTAATTCTTCCAGACTGATGACATCCACCGTGCCGGGCTCTCCTCCAATGCCCTCTACACTGACAAAGGCGTATTTGCTATCAGGCGTGATGGCAATGCCATGGCATACTTGGCGAGTATTGGGAATTCGGACCAGTTCGCTGCCACTTTCCAGGTCCCAGATACCCGTATAGCCTTCTGATTTGTAAGTGGAAACCATGTATTTCCCGTTAGGGGACACTTCTACATTATAGGGGCCCTTGCCGGTTTTAAAGCGATTGGTGACCGTCCATTTTTCCAGATCGACCTCCAGCAACTCGTTGGAACCATTGCCGGCCACGTACACTTTGCGTGCTGTAGGATGAGGAATGACCCAGGTAGGTTTAACGGTAGAATGGTACATGTTTTCATGTCCGTCATGTCCTTCGTGCTTGGCTTCTTTAGCTTTAATTTCGGCGAGCTCTTTTTCGGTGATGTATCCGGCAGCCAGATCGAGGTTTAGGGTCCGATTCAGTTTCATAGTGAGGGCGTCAATTTCGTACAATTCGCCGCTCATCATTGCCAGAGAATAATGCCAGCGGCCGTCTGAGGAGATGCGGGAGCCATGCGGCATGACACCAGTTTCTATTCGTTTGAGTTCGATCATTTCGGTGGGATCAACGATCGAAACCGTACTGGGTACCATATCGCCGTGTAAATTGAAATTCACGATGTAGAGCATACCGGTAATTTTGGATTGCTGAAGGGTAGCGGGAAAAAGGCCGAGGGTGGTTTTACCAATGAGCTCGTTGGTGCCGGTGGTATATTTGTACAAATAGCCGTAAGGCGTTCCATGTGCCATGGATAAATACCAGTATTGGCCATTTTGGTCGACGGTGATGCCGTGTGGACCTTCAATCTCTTTGGGGATAAAGCCGACTGGAATACGTTGCTCGGTCTTGGCTTCCTTGCCGTCGAAACTAACAAGGGCTACTTCGTCTTCGGATTCGGCGGCGACGTAGACGTAGTATTTCTGCGCATTAGAGAAAAAGCTGGTTAAGGCAAATAGCAGGACGAGTAATAGTTTTTTCATAGTCAAGTGATAGATTGTTTGAAATTACTAAAGAATGGAGCTTTTTTGGGCTTAGGGGAAAAAGGCGGAAGACTTTTCCCCTAAGCTCTAAAAATACATCAATTTTTAAAATTTTCTTTCACCTGTGGCTCCACTTTTACTGCCCACAAACCACTATTAAAATCTGAGAAGAAAACATGCCCCTTATGCGGCTGCGCGCCCCAGGTCATGGCATGATTGGGTACATATCCATCCGGGTCGGCAGGCACATAATGAGCTACTTCACGCCCCTGCTTGTACAAATCACCCATCAGATCTCCGGAAACATCCACTACGCGGACCCCTCCATTGTAATAACCAATATACAGCAGATCATCTTCTACCCAGAAATTATGGGAGCCTGCCTCCGGAACCTCATATCTGGCTACTTCCTTCGGGTTCTGAAGGTCTGAAAAATCCATGAAATGCAGGTAGCCCGATGGGGCAAATACATCCATGTCTGCATTTTGTTTGGTAAAGAAAAAAGTAGGGAAGATCTCATCTCCGGCGATCACATAAAATTTTTCGGCTGATTCGCTGCGAAATGGGAAGGCTGCATGGTTGGCGTCACCTTCTACGCGGCCACGAGAAATTTCCACCGGGTTAGAGGGAGAGCCGCCGGCAATGCCGTTGCCCACATCCACCATAATGATGCCGTCGTTCCAGTTAGAAGAGTAAGCAATGCCGTCTTCAATCCAGACATCGTGGATGGAACGACCCGGATTGTCAATTTCAAACTTGCCGACCAACTTGGGGTTCTTCGGATCTTCGATATTGATGATGTCGTAGCGCTGTCCATTACTGAGCGCATAAACATGGTTTTCATAAATAAAAACATTGTGCACGCCGCCGGTCAGCGTTTCCGTATAGGTAGAAATTTGTTGGACGTCTTTAGGGTTGGTCACATCCAGGATAACGATCCCGTTCTTTCTGCTGGAAGCGCCTTCCCGGCTAATCACACAGATCTTTCCATCGGCCGATACTTTTACATCGTTTACCGTACGGGCATCTACCTGAACGCTATCGATCAGGGTGATCTGGCTCGGATTGGTCACATCCCAGAAATAGGCTTTCCCATCCGCTCCCCAGGTACCCGTGACGGCATAATCTCTGCCGTCCACGCCTTCCCAAATCCAGAAGTCAGAAGTATGTTTATTGCGAACGGCCCCATGGCCGACGACTTTGATTTCACGGCTCACATTGCGTTCTACTACTTTGACGGTCCGTACGGCTGATTTATCTCCACAAGATACCATCACGGTATAGGTTCCCGGTTTTTCTGCTACAAAGCGCCCGTCTTGCTCGATCATAGCACTGGCGCCGGCTCCTTTTTCTTTTTCTTCTCCGCTGACAGCAAAAGAAAGTGGGACGTCTTTAATAAGCTTGCCTCTGCGATCTTTGGCGGTGGCTTTAAAAGGTAACACATCACCCGTTCGGACAATGCTTTTATCGACTGAGATATTGATTGTTGATACAGGATTTTTGAGTACCTGGACCGTCATGCTTAGCAACTCTTCTTTGCCATCCTGGCTTTTTATGGATAAAGTGGTTTTCCCATCTGTTTTTGCATAAAAATTCAGTAATTCGTCTACTTCTGCGATTTCCTTGTTAGAGGTACTGATTCCCAGGTCGGACTCCGGCATATCAAAACCCTTGGCATCTTTTAATTCCAGATTAAGTGGAATAACGGAACCTGCATAGACATTTTCGGGAAAATCTTTGATTTCTACACTACTCACTGCACCATAATTAACGGCAGCTTCTAGAAACTCGGTTTTAAACAGATTTTTTTCGGGATGCATCCACATGACTACGATTCGGTAGGGGCCCGGTACGCGGCCGGTTACCATACCTTTTTCATCCACTTGGATACCGCTGGTAGGCACGGCTCCTTCGCTGCGAAGATTGAGAAATTGAGTC
>JAUIKE010000084.1 GCA_030430845.1 Bacteroidia bacterium
GGCCGGTGTAGACGCATGCGAATCCCTTCTCTAAACTTTGGGATCAAAAGACGATTTCCTTTCACCTCACAATGCTGTGGACAATGAAACGACTGTTGGCTTCGCCTGCTTTTAAAACGGGGAAATCGCGCCCGCCCTTCAAAAAAATTCACAAAGGCCCGGTGCAAATTTTTCAGGCTACTGTTTAAAGACTGAGAGTTCACTTCTTTGAGCCAGCTGTAATCATCATGTTGTTTCAATGTTTTTGCTTCCCGATTACAGTCGAACCAACTCATCGACCGGCCCTCTTCTTTATACCTGTTTTTGCGAAGCTCCAAAAAATGATTGTAAATGAAGCGAGCACAACCAAAGTGTTTGGCCAGTTTCAATTCCTGCTCAGCGCTAGGATATATTCTGTATTTGTAGGCTCGTTTCATCAACTAAATATACAAAAAGTTGTCTATTAAAACACGTTTTGTTTTAATAACTTTTCCACATTTGCTCTTCAAATCTTAGACTGGCAAAGCCTACTGACATGACCACCGTCAAAGACGGTGGTTTTTATTGTTTAATAAAAGAAGGGGGCGCCGTCCGGCGCCCCCTTCTTTATTTTGGAACTGTCCTGAACAATAGTCCAAGAAATTAAAACAAGAGTGAAAGTTTGGCCTCTACAAAGTATGCATATTTGTAGAGGCTGTTTTATTCGTTTTAGGCGGATTTGCCGGCCAATAATGTGGCTCAAAGTGGCTATACGCACTATGAGTTTGAATAAAAAACCAAAAAATCTGTCCAAAATGAAAGAGTATGCCATCCATGGAGGTAAAAAGGGGAACGAGCGACTAGCCATCCTCTCCCGTACGGTAGGAGCTACGACCAGTAAATTTCTGGATCAATACCAACCTGCCCTTTCTGGCCAATGCCTCGACCTTGGATGCGGCGGCGGTAATGTGACCTTTGAAATCGCCAAGCGCCTTAAGGACAAAGGTGAGGTTTACGGTCTGGACGTGGACCCTGTCAACATTTCCCTGGCGCAGGAAGCCGCTCGCGATCAAGGGGTCAAAAATGTAAGCTTTGACCGTTTTGATGCCCACGCTCTGGCTGATATAGACAGCTATCAGGCCATATATGCCCGCTTCTTGCTTTCGCACCTGCACCAGCCTGCTCAGGTGTTGACCAACATCATCAGGGCGCTTGTTCCTGGGGGCCGCTTATTAGTGGAAGACACCGATTTCTCCGGCCATTTCTGCTATCCTGCTTGTAAAGCCTTCGACACTTATGTGCAGCTTTTTCAAAACTTATTGCATACAAGGAAAGCCAATGCTAATATAGGGCAAAGCTTATATCAACTGCTGCACCAAGCAGGCTTTGCGGACATATCCGTCCAGGTCGTTCAACCGGTACATACGGTGCAAGAAGGGAAATTGATGGCTGAAATCACCATGGAGGGCATTTCGGGTGCCCTTTTAGAGGAAGGCCTGGCCAGCCAGGAAATGATCAGCCAAACCGTTGCGGAGCTGAAAGCATTCAGAGCTGATGAAAAGACCTTGATGAGCCTGCCCAGAATATTCCAAGTTTCAGCTGTCAAACCAAAATAAAATTTAACCATGCAAAAGAAAAAATACTGGCAAACAAAAATCAAATACCTTCTGGTGCTTTTAAGCATATGGTTCACGGTGAGTATTTTATGTTCAATCGTTTTTGTCCATCAGCTGAATGCCGTAAAGCTGGGCGGTTTCCCATTGGGCTTTTGGTTCGCCATGCAGGGTTCCATGATTATCTTCGTAATTCTAATCTTCGTTTATGTCCGTTTGATAAACCAATTAGACAAAAAATATAAAGCAGAAAACTGATTAGCCATGGATGTCCAAACCTTAACCCTGATCTTTGTGACCGCTTCTTTTGCCTTGTATGCAGTCATTGCTTATCTGAGTAAAGCCAGGTCTACACAGGACTTTTATGTTGCCAGCGGCAGCGTTTCCCCTTTCGCCAATGGAATGGCTACGGCAGCCGATTGGATGTCTGCGGCGACTTTTATCTCCCTGCCCGGCATTGTTTCCTTTATGGGATATGACGGAGCAGTCTATTTACTGGGGGGATCCGGAGGGTTTGTACTGCTGGCTTTGCTGATCGCTCCTTATCTAAGAAAATTCGGAAAATACACCATTCCCGCTTTTATTGGTGATCGCTATTATTCCAATACTGCCAGATCGGTTGCGGTCATCTGTGCTATTTTTATTTCGTTCACCTACCTGGCTGGACAAATGCGGGGGGTGGGCGTCGTCTTTTCCCGCTTTTTGGAAATGAGCATTGATACCGGGGTTTATGTAGGTGCCGGCATCGTTTTCATCTATGCCGTTTGGGGAGGTATGAAGGGGATCACCTACACACAAGTAGCTCAATATTGTGTACTGATCTTCGCTTTTTTGGTGCCTACCATATTTTTATCCATACTATTGACCAATAATCCTATCCCCTTTTTAGGACTAGGCGACACGGTAGCAGACGGCAGTGTACATTTTATGGATCGGCTTAATGGGTTGGAAAAAGAACTAGGGTTCAGAGAGTTTACAGCCCAACGGAGCGCTACCCTTAATCTTGTCGCCATGGCTCTCACACTCATGATCGGAACGGCCGGTATGCCACATGTGATCATCCGCTTTTTTACGGTTCCGAAAGTCAGCGATGCCCGAAAATCGGTCGGCTATGCACTGTTGTTTATCACTATCCTTTTCCTATGTATTCCGGCAGTAGGGGCCTTTGCGAGAACTTATTTTCTGGAAGCCATAAATAATCAGCCTTATGCCAATGTACCCCAGTGGTTCAACACCTGGGAAGGCATTGGACTGATCACGTTTAACGACCTTAATGGAGACGGCATCATTCAATATCTGGCTGGTGAAAATAACGAACTGATCATCGACCGGGATATTCTTTTTCTGGCCAGTCCGGAGATCGCCAAACTCCCGGCCTGGGTAATCGCCCTGGTCGCGGCAGGAGGTCTTGCCGCTGCTTTGTCAACAGCAGCGGGACTATTGTTGGTCATTTCCACCGCCATTTCTCATGACCTTCTGAAAAAGCAATTTACACCTGATATGTCCGATAAGCAGGAATTACTGGCCGCCAGGATCTGTTCTGCCTTAGCAGTTGGGGTGGGTATTTATTTCGGCATCCACCCTCCCGGTTTTGTCATGGAAACCATCGCACTGGCCTTCGGCATCGCGGCGTCTGCACTATTCCCGGCCATTTTCCTGGGCGTTTTTTATAAAAAAATGAATAAAGAGGGGGCCATAGCGGGTATGTTGACCGGATTGATCTTTTCATTGTCCTACATCATCTATTTCCGGTTTATGGGTGGTGATCCAAATGACTATCTATTGGGTATATCAGCCCAGGGGGTCGGCTTACCCGGAATGATCCTAAGCTTTGTAGTTACGATGGTCGTATCCAGGTTTTATGAGCCTGCGCCGGCCGATATTCAAGAGCTGGTGGAAGAAATGCGATATCCGGAGGATGTATGACCTGCAAAAAGCCGTGTTAGTGAATTGTATTGGGTAGGGTATCTAGTTTTTCTTAAAACGGAAGTAAAGAATGGGAATACACTCTCACCATTTTAACATGAGCCATGCGCATCAGGTATTAGATGAGTTTATGAAGAAAAAATATTGAACCGTACCAAACAACTATTATTCTTGCATCGATCTGCCTGCTGATTATGCATGGGTTTATTCCGTTCCGGAAGCACGTAATATCAATAGCCCCAGGCTTCAGACTGGGGTTTAAAATCAGGTTTTGTTTTAATCGCCCCATCGGGGCAGCACCTTCCTGTCCCGATGGGGCGCTTTAGATTTTTTTCATTCCTGGTTCCCCCGGCTGAAGCCGAGGACTATTAAAAGACCCTACCGGTGGAAGGCTTGTTGTCTCAATAAGTTTCAACCTATTTCAAAGTTGAACCATGCTATTCCTTTTTTATCCCTGATTCGCATGACTTCTATTTTTAATAGACTTCCATTTAACCTGGCTTTAGAGTGGTTTGGGTACTAAGGCTTTAGCCCAGCACTCCCCAAACCTCTTTGACGTCAACATAAACAATAGTTCAAAGAATCAAAACAATAGTTTAAAACCCCAAAGCCTATCCGCTGCAACTTTGTGATATAAAACTTTTCATACAACAAATAGCAAAAACTTAAAAGATGAAAAAGCTGATTAAAAACAATAACATTAACCGAATTGGCCTCTTCCCTATTCTATTTTTTGTTACTGCTTTGATGAGCAGCTCCGAATTAATGGCACAAAGAGGTAATGATCCTAACTGGCCTATACACGAAAATGAACAGCAAGATCTGGCTAAAGATGGTTCATTGCATACAATAGTTTATAGTGCAGATTATCAGGACATGCTTGTTGCTTCTACCACAGGTTACAAATATCTTTATTTAAGTGTAAGAGGCGGTGATGGAGGCGCTCGGATTAATAAAGCCTTAATAACCCCCTTTAAAACGAAAGGGGGCGGAGGGGCCACCTGCGAGGGATATTTCAAATTGGGGACCCAGGACAATCAGATCTCTGAAGGAGACCTACTTCGGTTCATCGTCGGTCATGGAGGAGATGTAAACAGCTCTGCTGGCATGGAAGGGGCAGATGGAGGCGCTGGCTCAGGAATTTTCCTTAAAAAGAAGGGCTCATCTGCATGGATAACTTTAATGGTTGCTGGTGGTGGTGGTGGTGCTTATTCGGATTGTTGCACAACAAATTCTGCAGGACGCTCAGCTTCCACGGGAACTAATGGACAAGATGGAGGTGGTATTGGAGGAGGTAAAGGAGGAAGTAATGGTGGAAATGGAGGTTCTTACATTCATGCCTATGGTGGTGGTGGAGTGAATGATGTATTTAAAGATGGCGAACCAATAGGGTCAACGGATCACTATTCTGGGTCCTATTATGATTATTTATATGGCTGCGGCCATGGAGGAGATGCTATTGGTAATGGTCTCTCAGGCGGCGGCGGCGGGGGGTACTCCGGTGGTGGTGGTGGTGCTACAAGTGCTAGTGGTGGCGGTGGTGGAAGTTATATTAATCCAGATATAAGCGTTATCGCAAAAAAAATATCCGCAAATTCCCAAACTAATGATCCAAAGGATGGTCACGCTACTTACAAGTATGTAGAAGAACTTCTAGTGAAAGCCATAAAGTTCGCGTATAACAACAATAAGTGTGTTGACGTCTATGGTAGTAGCACCAGCAACGGTACAAACATTCAGACGTACACCTGTCATGGCGATGACAATCAACAGTGGTACTTTAGTCCGGATGATCGCACCATCCGCTCGAAATTGAATACCGCTGAATGCCTCGACCTGGACAACAGCAATACGAACAATGGCGCCAACATCCAGCTGTATGATTGTAATGGAAGCAGCGCCCAACAATGGGTGTACAACGGCCTGTATAAAACGATCCACTCCGGCGTGAATTCGGACAAATGCTTTGACGCTGCCAACGGCAGCGCGACGACCTCCAATGTTAATCTTCAATTGTGGGGTTGCCAGTATTCGAATAACAACCAAAAGTGGGAGATCGATGGGGCCACGACCGTGAGCAATGTTTCAAACATGAAACACATCGTCCCGGTAGTTGCTTCCAGCTTCGCCATGCACTCCCATACAGGCACCGAAGTAGGTTCTAACATCCAGCTGTGGACCAAGGACAATTCCAACACGGCCGAACAGTGGTACTTTGATGGCCTGGCCATCAAAATGCGCGATCACCAGAACCTGTGTATTGACCTCAGCAGCAGCAATACCTCCAACGGGAACAATATCCAGCTCTACAACTGCAACGGCACCAACGCCCAGAAGTGGATATACGACGGCATGACGCAATCGATCCGTTCGGTGGTGAACCCGGACAAGTGCATGCAGATTGATAAGAACGGCGACGGTGTGTACGGCAAGCGGTCGAATGTAGAAATACATGATTGCGATGGATCTCAGGAACAACTGTTCATCATCCAAGAATAGCAGGTAGTTTTTTTGATCTATTTTCAACAGGAGGCATCTCATAAAAAGGGATGCCTCCCTTATTTCACCCCCTACCATTAAACAATAGTTCAAGAAATCAAAACAATAGCTTAAAACCCCAAAGTCTATCCGCTGCATTTTTGCAATAAGAAAGTTTTCAAACACGAAATAATCAAAAATCTAAGAAAATGAACAAGCAAATATTCAATTTCAAATCCCTGCTCCTGCTGAGCTGTATGACGATACTGTTTTTCGGTTTTTCTACTCTGCAAGCAATGGCCACCACCCCTGTTTCTTTGCAGAAAGGCCAATTACCGATACCTGGTTCCAGTGAAACGACTGGTTTTCTTCCGCTCGAATTTCACGGCGTACTCCTGGAGAACCAGGAGGTCAAGCTAAGCTGGGAGGAAGATGGAAATTTAACGCTTCGCTTTTACGACAGAGAGGTCCTTTGGAGTTCAAATACAAGCGGGAAAGGAGCCATCTTGTATTTCATGGAAAGCGATGGCAAATTATTGATCAAAGACACTAACAATAGCGTGGTTTGGAGTGCCGGAACAACCGGCGGGCAGAAAATTGAGTTGCTGGATAACCGCAACCTGGTATTGGTCAGTAGTACCAGCCAAACCGTTTGGGAATCCGGCACGGATATCACCATGGAAACGGATGGCCTGCATCGTATTGGAGCCACCGGTTATCCCGAAGATATTATGGTTCCCTTCACTGGTTATAAGTACCTCACTATTTATACAGAGGGAGCTGATGGGGGAAAGAAGCAGGTAAAAGAAGCATGGGGTGCTACCCGCTTTACCGTCAATGGAGGCTCCGGGGCGACGATCGCAGGAACCTATGAGATCGGAACCGGTGATAAGCAGATCCCGCCAGGCTCATTTCTTAGGGTCTTTGTAGGAAAAAAAGGACCTACCCGTACAGGCCAGACTACTGCCGGATGTGCAGGCGGCGGCGGAACAGGAGTCTTTCTAAAGAGGTATGATCATCCGGAATGGTACTTATTACAAGTGGCAGGCGGCGGCGGCGGCGCTTATTCAAATTGTTGTGGTGGTAAAGAGGAAGGAAGGTCCGCAGAAACGAGTAGGGATGGTGGAAAAGGTGGTGGCAATAATGGCGGAAATGGTGGAACGAATGGCATGAATGGAGAGACAAAGTTAGGCGGTGGCGGCGGTTATGGAGTATTTGATTCAGGGTGTATGTGGAAGGGAGGAGATAGCGATCCAACCATATTGCCAGGACTAGCCGACGGCGACTATGGCTATTTAAATCAAGGGGGCGATAATCCACAATTTGGCTTAGGCCAAAGTGGCTCGGCAGATATTGCCGGCTCGGGTGGTGGTGGCTATTCCGGTGGCGGCAGCGGTACCGGCTATCAAGCCGGTGGTGGCGGCGGTAGCTACCTGAACACGGAGAAGATGGCGATCCACAACATAATAAAGATTAAAAATGGTACCACCTTGGATACGGAGGATGGGTATATCCTGTATCAATTCAGCAATTCATTACCTGACAACGCCATCCACTTTGCCTATAATACCAATAAATGTATTGACGACAATGGCAGCGGAACCAGCAACGGCAACAACATCCAGTCGTACACCTGCAATGGATCCAACGCGCAAAAGTGGTACTTTAATCCACTTGATCGCACCATCCGCTCGAAGTTGAATACCGCTAAATGCATCGACCTGGACAACAGCAATACGAACAATGGCGCCAACATCCAGCTGTATGATTGTAATGAAAGCAGCGCCCAACAATGGGTGTACAACGGCCTCTACAAAACGATCCACTCGGGTGTGAATTCCGACAAATGCTTTGACGCGGTCAACGGAAGTGCGACGACCTCCAACGTCAACCTCCAGTTGTGGGATTGTAAGTACACAAATAACAACCAAAAGTGGGAAATCACCGGGGCCATGACCGTAAGTAATGTATCAAACAGGAAACACATCGTTCCGGTAGCGGCTACCGGTTTTGCCTTCCACTCCCAACACGGCGCCGAAGAAGGTTCAACCATCCAGCTGTGGACCAAGGACAACACCAACACCTCCGAACAGTGGTACTTTGACGGCCTGGCCATCAAGATGCGCGATCACCAAAACCTGTGCATCGACCTAAGCCAGAGCAACACCTCTAATGGGAACAACATCCAGCTCTACAACTGCAACGGCTCCAACGCCCAGAAATGGATGTACGACGGCCTGACGCAATCGATCCGCTCGGTGGTGAACCCCGACAAGTGCATGCAGATCGATAAGAACGGCGACGGTGTGTACGGCAAGCGGTCAAATGTAGAGATCTATGATTGTAATGGATCGGACGGGCAGCAATTCCTGATCCAGGAGTAATGATTTAACCTTAAAAAAATTAGAAAAATGAAAAATTATAGAGTGAATTTCAATTGGCAGAAAAGACTATTGGCCCTTAGTTTTATTTTTTGCTTCTGTAGCGCCAGTCAGCTAGCTGCACAAGATGCTACTTACCAATACAAGGGCAGCTACCAAGATTACGTCATTCCTCAGACGACCAATGAATACGTCATTTTGACGGCCGTCGGGGGAGATGGTGGACGCCTCCATTTTAAAAATCTTCTTAAAGATTTTACAGTCAGCGGAGGCAAAGGATCCTTTCTAAGAGCTTATTTTAAAATAGGAAATGAATCCACCAGCCTGAAGCCCGGTTCTACACTCCGATTTATTGTCGGAGAAAAAGGAGAATCCAGGCAGACTGCCGGAAGCACCGGAGCCGGAGGTGGTGGCGGCACAGGTATTGCCTATAAAGAAGTGGGCACACAAAAATGGACCCTGCTGATGGTAGCCGGCGGTGGCGGTGGAGCCGGCCATGACTTAATACAAGGCCGGAATACGGGTGGAGCAAGCCCCGCTTACGCCGAAGGGAAGGAAGGAGATGGAAAGGGCGGTGAATCTTACAAAACAGTAGGAGGAGGAGCCGGCGCTTATGGCGATGATGAATATTTCGTACCTGGAAGTGGAGCGACCAGTAATACGCTCAAATATAAGTACGGTGAACATGCCAAAGCCGGCTGGTCGGGAGGGCCTGATACCGGAGAACCGACTGGAGGAGATTGTGTAAGCACCGGCCCACAAGGCGGTTGGGGCTTTGGCGCCGGTGGCGACGGGGATACTGCTTCAGCTTACCCCGGCGGTGGCGGTGGCTACTCCGGAGGCGGCGCTGGAGACTCTGATGGCGATCCAGCTACAGGGGGAACCAGTTACCTGAATAGGTCCATGCAAACACCCCATTTTTTCTCCTATGAGCGAGGTACTACCTCCAGTCCGGAGAATGGTTATGCCTCCTTTGAATTTACCGATGAATTTTCGAGCAACAGCATCCGCTTCGCATACAACACCAATAAATGTATTGATGACTATGGGAGTGCTACCAGCAACGGCAATAACATTCAAACCTATAATTGTACAGGAAATCCCAATCAACAATGGTTCTTTAGCTCTCATGATCGCACAGTCCGCTCAATGGTAAATACCAGTAAGTGCCTCGATCTTTCAGGTGGAAATACCAACAATGGCACCAACATCCAGCTTTGGGATTGTGTGGGTGGCAACGCTAATCAGTTTTGGGTATATAATGGCCTCTACAAAACGATTCACTCCGGAAAGAACTCGGACAAATGTTTTGACGCTACCAACGGCAGCGCCTACCCAAACTCCAATGTCAATGTCCAATTGTGGGATTGCAAATATACCAGTAACAACATGAAGTGGACCATCGATGGAGCCACAACAATAAGTGACCCAACAAAAGTCAAACACATCGTCCCGGTCCTGGCTACCAGCTTTGCGGTGCATTCCCATACCGGAGCAGAATCGGGCTCCAACATCCAGTTGTGGACCAAGGACAATACCAACACAGCCGAACAATGGTATTTCGACGGCCTGGCCATCAAGATGCGCGATCACCAAAACCTGTGCATCGATCTCAGTCAGAGCAATACCTCTAATGGGAACAACATCCAGCTCTACAACTGCAACGGCACCAACGCCCAGAAATGGATGTACGATGGCCTGACGCAATCGATCCGCTCGGTAGTGAACCCAGACAAGTGCATGCAGATTGAGAAGAACAGCGACGGTGTATACGGAAAGAGATCAAACGTACAGATCTACGATTGTAATGGATCGGACGCGCAGCTGTTCACAATCCTGGAGTAATAGTTGAAGGTTTCCTGGTTTTTTTTGAAACAGGAGTTATCCTAAAATTTCAGGATAACTCCTATTTACCAATATTTCTTCATTCATCAATTTAATTTTAATTATGAAAAACAAGCTATCATCATCTGTCCTGTATATGGCTTACATACTTATTTTCTTCCTGTGCATTCAGCCTGCCTCCGCTCAGGGAAACAAGCGCCTCAGCGGAACCTGGGTAACTGTAAAACCGGTAACTTATTTGGTAGAGTTTACAGAAGCACATCCTCAGGGGAAGGTCGTAGCCAGCAATGGAATACAGATCCTGGAACGAACTGCTACGATGGAATGGACTTTGGAGCAGCGCCCCGACGGCCTTGTCACAGGAACCATTAACTGGGCCGCCTTCGATCAATCAGGTAATAAGGTGTTCGAGGGCAAGGAAGCCCTCCTCGGATTTTTCGACGGCCAGTCCGGAATGCTTAGTGAACCAGCAGACGAAGCCAATCAGTCTGCCCAGGTCAATTTTGAATTCAAATTCAAAGGCCAGAACAAGATCCAGGGGTTTGCATATAGTGTCGGAGACGTCAAGTTGCTGGCCATGCGTTTTGAACTTGTTCGTAAATAGGGTTTATTTCAAAAATAAGAAGGGGTGTGCGCCGGCCGGCGCACACCCCTTCTTATTTTTTTAAACAATAGTTCAAGAAATCAAAACAACAGTTAAAAATTCAGAACGCTATCCTCTGCATTTTTGCTATAAGAAAGATTTCAAACACGAAATAATCACAAAATCTAAAAAAATGAAAAAGCAAATATTCAATCTCAAATCTCTTGCGGGACTTGCACTAACCCTTATCAGTCTCTTCGGTTTCCGTTACGAACTGTCGGCTCAAACGCTGAACGCGGACGGAACGCCTCATACCGTTGAAGCTACTAACGAAGCTAAATTATATCAAGGGGCACCACAAGACTTTACCATTCCTACCAACGTCTCTTTCAACTCCATCCTCTTTACGCTAAAAGGTGGAGACGGCGGTTACGCCAAAGCCGGAAACAATTGTAAAAGCAATGGCGGAGAAGGCGCCACCACTACTGTCGGGTTTAAGATCGGTTCCGCTACCGACGAATTAAAACCCGGGGGAATCATTCGGTTTGTTGTCGGCAAACGTGGTGACGATAAAGAGTATGGTGGTTCAAATGATGCAGCAAGCTGTGGCGGTGGCGGTACTGCCATATTATACCGCCCATCGAATACAGCCGATTGGACCATCCTTGCTGTTGCCGGCGGCGGCGGCGGTGCTCATCAAGGAAATGTTTTAGGAGGCTGCGTAGATAGCCAAAAAGGACAGGGAGGCCGTTCCACGGAGTATGGCGGAAATGGAGAAGGGAAAAATGGCGCCAACGGCGGTAAAGATGGTAACGGCGGCGACGGCGGCGCCAGCTTTGCCGGCGCAGGTGGCGGAGGCGCATACAGTGATGGTGAAGGGGAAAGCTCAGAGTATATTGGCGGCAGGAAAGGTTTTCCGGGTGGTGGTGAAGGTTCTCTTTATCAGAATGATGAACCTAGCGGCACTGGTGGCTGGGGTTTTGGTGGCGGTGGAACTAGCGGGTTAGATGGCGGCGGCGGCGGCGGTGGGTATTCCGGTGGTGGTGGTGGCGATAATGCTAATAATGGCGGCGGCGGCGGCAGCTACGTCAATACAGTTTATGCCTATAGCTATACCAAAACGGCGGGTAGAACAGGATATGGCAACTCACAAAATGGTCAGGTGAGCTATTATTTCCTGAACACCGGATCCAGACCACAGCTCTTTACCCAGATCAAATTCGCCTATAACACTGGAAAATGCATTGACGACTATGGCAGTAACACCAGCAACGGCACCAACATTCAGACCTATAATTGTCATAGTGCTGACAATCAATGGTGGCGCTTTGACCCAACAGATCGCACGATCCGTTCGAAGTTGAGTACTGACAAATGCCTCTCTCTCAAGGATGACACTGGCAATAATGGCACGAACATCCATCTGTGGGATTGTAAGGTGAACGACAACCAGCGATTTGTGTACAATGGCCTCTACAAAACGTTCCACTCCGCAAGGAATGCGAACAAATGCTTAGACGCGGTAGGCGGAAGTTCGACGACCTCCAATGTCAACCTCCAGTTGTGGAGCTGTGGCTACACCAATAACAATCAAAAGTGGATTATCGATGGCGCTACGACGGCGAGCAATGTGTCCAACATGAAATACATCGTGCCCGTCCAGGCACCCGGTTTTGCGATGCTCTCCAAAACCGGCTCCGAATCTGGCTCCAATATCATGCTTTGGACCAAAGACAATATCAGCACTAATGAACAATGGTATTTCGACGGCCTGGCTATCAAGATGCGCAATCATCAGAATCTGTGCATCGACCTCAAGAGCAGCAGTACCTCCAACGGCACCAATATCCAGTTGTACAACTGCAATGACACCAACGCCCAGAAATGGCTCTACGACGGGATGACCCAGACTATCCGCTCGGTAATCAACCAAGACAAATGCATGCAGATCATGAAAAACACTGATGGCGTGTACGGCAAGCAGTCGAACGTAGAGATACATGATTGTAATGGGTCGGATGTGCAGCAATTCCTGATCCAGGAGTAATGATTCTTTAAGAAGGGGTGAGCGCCTGCAGGCGCTCACCCCTTCTGCATTTTTAAAACAATAGTTCAAGAAATCAAAACAAGAGTGAAAAACCTGCCCCTAAAACAGGAATACCTTTACATCCATAAAAAGAGATTAAAGAAAAAAGCAAATTTCATATTTCAGAAAAATTAAACTTGAAAAAACCATGAAACGACAAAATAATTTCAATGCTATTCTGAGGGTGTTCAGTGTGTTTTTGATCGCCATAACATTCACCGTAATAGAACCAGTGGCAGCCCAAAGCTCCCTCCTTTATTCCATCGACAAAGAAAATTATTTTTACAAGTACGCAGCCGACGGAGCTTATAAGGAATTATATATTTCAATATCGACGCAAGCAGATTATCTGTACCTGGATGTAAAAGGTGGAGATGGAGGATATAATTTGAATCACAACGGTGGTGTAGGCGCCGTGACAAAGGGACTATTTGAAATTGGCACCGGAAGCGGCCAGATCCCCCCCGGCTCCAAACTCCGGGTCATACCAGGGCAAAGAGGACGAAGCCACTTCGGCGATTCCGGAACATCCGGTAGAGGCTCTGCCGGTGGCGGCGGCGGCGGTAGTGCCGTTGTACTCCTTCCTGCCGGTAAAACCAACTGGGATACAGAGAGTATTGTCATGATGGTCGCCGGTGGTGGTGGCGGCGGCGGAAGTAAAAACGCCGGACGGTCCGGAAACGCTGCTGTAACCGGTTCCGGGGGAAAGGATCCGGCTGGCAACGACCTTCACAATGGAGGAAGCAAAAATTATCCGGGTAGCGCTACCAGCGATGCGAGTGGTGGGGCTGGTATGGATCACGCTGCTAATTTGGGTGGAGCTTCCTGTAATTCAGGATATGATAATCCTTTAGGAGCGAGAAGAGGCTGGCCAACCGGAGGAGCCGGGTGCCCATGTCTTTGCTATGGAGGATTTGGGTTTGGCGGCGGTGGTTCCGGAAATCAAGCCGGTGGCGGCGGCGGCGGCTACAGTGGCGGCGGTGGCGGCGGAAATGATTATCGCGGCGGCGGCGGCGGTGGCGGCGGTGGCAGCTACGTAACATCCAGCCTTAATATTTCACAAAAATCAATTGTTGGTAGCGGCACCACCCGCAGTCCATCGGATGGCTATGTGATCTATGGGCTATTGGAAGCAAAAACCATCAAATTTGCATTCAATACCGGAAAGTGTATTGATGACTATGGCAGTGCCACCGCCAACGGCAATAATATTCTAAGGTATACTTGTACAGGCAACCCCAATCAAAAGTGGTTCTTCAACACTGAGGACCGTACGATCCGCACCAAGTTAACTATGGATAAATGCCTCTCCCTCAAGGACGACACTGGCAATAATGGCACGAACATCCATCTTTGGGATTGTAAAGTGAACGACAACCAGCGATTTATATACAATGGCCTCTACAAAACGATCCACTCCGCAAGGAATGCGAACAAATGCATTGATGCGGCCAACGGCAGTGCCTATCCGAACGCTGATGTCAATGTCCAGTTGTGGGATTGTAACTATTCCAATAACAACCAAAAGTGGAATATCGAAGGTGCCACGGCGGTGAGTAATGTATCAAACATGAAACACATCGTACCGGTATTAGCGACAAGTTTTGCAGTGCATTCGCATACCGGCGCTGAATCGGGTTCCAATATCCAACTGTGGACCAAAGACAATACCAACACGGCCGAACAATGGTATTTCGACGGCCTGGCCATCAAGATGCGCGATCATCAGAATCTGTGCATCGACCTCAAGAGCAGCAATACCTCCAACGGCAACAACATCCAGTTGTACAACTGTAACAGCACCAACGCCCAAAAATGGCTCTACGACGGAATGACCCAGACCATCCATTCGGTGATTAATCAGGGTAAGTGTATGCAAATCGTGAAAAATACCGATGGCGTGTACGGCAAGCGCTCGAATGTAGAGATACATGATTGTAATGGGTCGAAGGAGCAGATGTTCACGATACAGGAATAAGAAGAAAGGTAGAGGGAGGTTAAAAAACAATTTTTTCTTAAAACCTCCCTCAAAAAAAATTTGTGAAATGAAAAATATTTATCAAATCAAAAAAAGAAAATCTCTATTACCCTGCTTCCTGATCTTTCTGGTCGGTGGGCTTTGGGCCCAGGTGGGAACTATAGATACCACCTTTGGCAACAAGGGGGTCGTCCTGACCGATATCAATGCGGGAAGTCAGGACCGTATACATTCGTTAATGGTTCAACCCGACGGAAAGATCGTCGCAGTAGGAACTTCCTACAAGGGACGTAATTACAATGGCGCATTGATCCGCCTACTGGAAGATGGTAGCTTGGACCCTGACTTTGGTACGGGTGGAATCGTTACTTTGGATTTCGTAAGTGATGTATTTTTCTGGGCAGCTGCGCTGGACAAGAACCAAAATATCATCGCGGCCGGATTAGGCAATGAGGGTGATTTTATAACGGCCCGCTACCTGCCGAATGGTTTGCTGGATGAATCCTTTGGTACCGATGGAATCGTATTGGAAGATTTTTTTAGTGGTGAGGACTATGCCAATGCTGTTGTCATTCAGGCCGACGGCACGATCGTAGTTGCAGGAGCCGGTACTACAACCAATAATCCGAACGATTCGGGCCTCGCGCTAATCCGGCTTAACAGCGACGGATCGCTGGATACCACCTTCGGCGACCAGGGCAAAGTGCTCACCCCAATGGGGCCGGGTTGGGAGGAGATTAAAAGCCTGGTGGTTCAAGCCGATGGCAAGCTGATTGCCATCGGAAATACCGATACAGCTGGTGATGCTAAGTTTTGTTTGGCCCGCTATCATCCGGACGGCTCCCTCGATCCCACTTTCGGAACCAATGGAATTGTGGTGGACTCTTTCCTTAGCGGCTATAATAACGTGCAATGGATAGATCTGATGCCGGATGAAAAGATTGTCCTTGTCGGACGGGCAGGCCAGGAAGAGGGTGTTGCCAGATACCATACCGATGGTAGCCCGGATAGCACCTTTAACGGCACCGGGAAGCTGATGATCGATCCTGCAGTTAGATGCAATGGCCTCAGCTCGGGATTGGTTACAGCGGACGGGAAGTTACTGATAGGAGGGAGCGCCGGCGCGACAGGTAGTTTTTTGTTAGGAAGAATCAACCCGGATGGAAGCATCGACACCACTTTTGGGGATAATGGCTTTCTAAAGAACCGGATTACACTCAATTCCAGCAACATCAATTCGATGGCCGCTACTCCGGATGGGAATTTCTTTGCAGCAGGTTACGGTTCCGGTGAGGTTGTCGGCAATTTCAGTTTCAATTTTGCTGTGGTTAAATACCTCAACGGGCTGGAGGTAGTAGGGACTCAGCAATATACTAGCCCTGCCCAGGAGGTACTGGTCTACCCAAATCCCATTGTGGACCAGACGGTGCTGTACTACAACCTTGAAAAGGAACAGCGGATCACTATTCGCTTGCTGGATGCCGTCGGCAAACCCATCAAAACCTTTGTCCAGGATCAATGGCAGGCGCCCGGCAGCTATCAGCAAGCAATCACTATCCCCGGCACATTGCCTTCGGGATTATACCTACTTCAGATCAGCTCGCCGCATGGGCAGGTTTCTATTAAGGTAATGAAGTAGACAAAAACAGCTAACATTCACGAAAAGCAGATGAATATGCACCGAATAATAATTGATTTTTTGTTAGCTACTGGACAGCAAGCTTATTGGCGTTAAAAAAATAAGCGCCTAATCGTAGCGCACGCTTCAGCTTGCCCGTACCATAAGCTTTAGCTTGTATAAAGGTTAAACTTATTCGGCGGTTAAAAATTAAATGCCAATCAGTTTGCCTAGACCATAAATTTCGTTAGCAAAATGAAATAAGCAAGCTAAAGCTCGCTTTCCTGGCAAGCTGAAGCTTGCTGTCCGATTAGGCACTTACTTTTTTAACGCAAATCAGGCGCACACCCCTTTTAATTTTCTAAAACGAGAGCTCAAGTTCTTTAAAAATTACACTTACAATCAAAGAAATTCATTTATTTTAAGGTGTGTAACCAATTTCGATTGATTGTAGTGAATTCACCATTTGAATTAGCCAGACTGTTCTTGTTCCTGCCGATTAATCGTCTCCTGGTGTTCTGCATTTGGGGACTATTGGCTTTGCCATTAAGCATAACAGGGCAAGAAACTTTTAATTTTACTAATCTCAACCAACAAAATGGCCTGGCCAGCGATGCAATTCTATCAATACTTCAGGATGATCAGGGATTCATTTGGATAGGCACCGAAAATGGCCTTACTCGTTTTGATGGTCAAAATTTTCTGAGGTTTGGCTTTGATCCGGAGGATAATGAAAGCTTAACTGGAAATTCCATTTATGCCATATTTGAAGATGGCCGGCAGCGACTATGGGTAGGCACCTTAAACGGGCTTAATTTAATGATCAAAAGCTCCGGGAAGTTCAAACGCATTCCCGTTCTGGATCAGGAAGGGGAAGAAATAATCGTTCGGGTTAATGAAATATATGAAGATCATCAGAACAATATTTGGATAACAACTGATAACAACGGGCTTTTTAAACTCAGAGACGCTCAAGCCATAGACCACATTTTAGCAGTTCCCTTTGCTTATCAAACCGATTCCCTTTCTTCCAATAAACCTGTAGAAAAAATAGAAATACGGTTTGCTGAAGGAGAATATTTGTGGATTAGCACACAGGTAGGTATCGACCGGCTGCATATCCCCTCCGGGAAAACAGAACATTTCCTGTTTCCGGGGAATGAAAATACGTTTGTTACCACAGGCCCTGGATTTAATGATCTGTTGGATGGGAAAGGAAACATTTTTTTTAATAGGGAAAGACAGATCTATTTTTTGGACATCAATGATACTGATCGGGGCATCCGCCCATTCGAAGATTACTTTTCAGAGCATCCCTTCAAACCTTCTCCATTTCCAGGGGGAGCTAAGAGAATGGAAATGGAAGGAGACCATAAATTAATTTTGGCCTCAAGGGAAGGTTTAATGTGGTTAGACCTGCTTACGGGAGAATCTAACTATCTTGATGAAAAAATATTTAATAAGCAGATATTCTCCTATTACCAAACTAATAATATCCTGCTGGATGATCAGGATAATATTTGGTTCGGAACTTATGGAGGTGGGCTTACTGTAGGTTGGGAACGTAACAATTTCATCAATTTTTATGAAAACGATCCGGAAGACCCCACCTCAATTACTTCCGGCCAAATTCGCAGTTTGCTTAAAGACGATCAGGGGAATTTATGGGTAGCAACCCTAAGATCTGGTTTGGATAAATGCACACTTGGTCAGAACGGCAGGCTTGAGAGGATCCAAAGCTTTCAAACACTAAGCGGTGTACCGAATGAACTGCGGGACGTGGAGATCATCCAGCTGACGAAAGACCAGGAAGGGAAAATTTGGATATCCACTTCTCGCAAGGGACTTTACAGAGTAGATCCGCTTACACTCCAGTTTGAACATTTTTACAATGATGAGCAAACGTCACCAGCCAGTTCGATCAGCGAGAATCGAGTTTGGGGACTGGAGGTGGATCCCTCCAATAAAATCTGGGTAGGAACCTGGTCAAAGGGTCTCAACTACCTGGATCCGGAAAGCGGCCAGATAAAATATTATACAGCAGGCCAGGATAATCGGCATTCTCTTTTGAGTAACTATATCCGCACTTTGTACCTGGAAAGTGATAGTATACTCTGGATCGGTGCCCGGGATGGACTTAGCAGAATGAATATTCAGGAAGGAACCTTTACTCATTTTACCAACGCTCCGGAAAATCCAAATTCACTTTCTAATAACTTAATATGGTGTATTTTTCAAGACCGGCAGGGAGACCTTTGGATCGGCACCAATGTCGGCCTCAATAGATTCAATCGCCAAACCGGACAATTCGAACGTTTTTTTGAAAGTTCCGGCTTGCCCAATAATACCATCTACGGTATGCAAGAGGATCTAAATGGAACACTATGGATAGCGACACAAAACGGACTGGCTATAAAGCTTCCAAACCAAACGAAAACAGCATTTCAGCCCATTATTTCGTCCGACGGTCTTCAGTCATCGGAATTCCTTCCTAAAGCCCATTTTTTAGATGAACAAACAGGAGTGCTGTATTTCGGAACGGTCAAAGGAATGGTTTCTATCAATCCGGAATTTTCAAAATATGATGATTGGCCGTTTAAGCCTGACATTCATTCTATTTCTATCCTTAATTTTTCCGATACTGAAAAAAAGGAGGCTCATTATTATTTCCTGAACGGGGAGGAAAAACAACTTACACTAGGCCACAAAGACAAGATTATCGAAATCACCCTGGCAGATTTGAGTTGGGACCTGGGAACCAAATATACCTATGAATATTACCTGTCCAATTTTAGTAATCAATGGCTGGAAATGGGGCAGGAAATGCTCATGACTTTCACCAATCTGGCTGCTGGCCGTTACTCACTATTGGTCAGAAGAAAAAGCCTGGATCAGACAACTTCCTCTGAAGTAGAACTGGCCTTACTAAAGGTACTTCCCCCCTGGTGGAAAACCTGGTGGGCCTACAGTCTCTATTTCATCGCTGCCGTCAGCATGATCATCAGCCTGTACCGCTACCAGTTGAACCGTCAACTGCAAAGGCAAGAAACCGAAAACCTTAAGGCGCTCGACGCTTTTAAAAACGAATTATATACCAATATCACTCATGAATTCCGCACGCCCCTGACAGTTATTAGTGGCATGGCCGATCAGATAGTAGAGCCTGTAAGAACAAAAGAATTGATCAAGCGGAACAGTCTCAGTCTACTTAACCTGGTCAACCAGATCCTGGATCTGCGGAAAATGGAGTTAGGGAAATTAAAGCTGGACCTGGTTCAGGCAAATGTGATTCAATATCTGCGTTACATTCTAGCTTCTTATGAGGCTATGGCAGACTTAAAAGGAGTACATCTTCATTTTCTCCCAAAAGAAAAGGAGCTGTTTATGGACTTTGACCAGGAAAAACTCCTGCGCATCGTTTCCAACTTATTGTCAAATGCCATAAAATATACACCGGAAGGGGGCAATGTCTACTTGATCCTGGAAAAAAGCGCTATGGAAAAAATGCCCGGCCAAAAAGTGGAGGCTTTATATCTAAGGGTTTCTGATACCGGCATTGGTATCCCTATAGAAAAACAAGCCTATATTTTTGACCGATTTTACCAGGTACAAGACGAGTCCGATGACAAAAAATACAGATACGACGGCCCTGGTCTTCATTTAGGAAAATCCAGTTCTGGAATAGGCTTGTCACTCACCAGAGATTTGGTCACACTTATGGGAGGTAGCATTAGCCTTAAAAGTGCCCCTGACAAGGGTGCTTCCTTTACGGTGCTGCTGCCCATCAGCCGCGAGGCAGCTACCGTGGATGTAGAACAACAAACCGTAGAAGAGCTTTCCACTGCAGAGCATGATCTAAGGGGTATGAAAAATGAAATCGCGCTTCTTTCAACAAAGGCTTCTTCTCCTGAAAAAAGCAATAATCTCAGTCTGCTAATCATTGAAGACAACGCAGATGTTCAGGAATACCTGATGACGTTACTCGAATCTAAATATAATCTTTACCTGGCTAGTGATGGTCAGGAAGGCATTGAAATGGCATTCGATCACATCCCGGACCTCATCATCAGCGATGTTATGATGCCAAAAAAAGATGGCCTGGAAGTTTGTGATACGCTTAAAAAAGACGATCGCACCAGTCACATCCCCATTATTCTATTGACCGCCAAGGCCAGTGTAGAATCCCGCATTCAAGGCCTGGAAAGGGGCGCTGATGCCTATCTGGCCAAACCCTTTAATGAGAAAGAGCTATTCATCCGCCTCGAAAAGCTGGCCGAATTACGAAGATTACTGCAACAAAGGTATCAGCATATCCACCCTCCTCCTGCCGATGCTGTTGTCCAAACAGCCGAACCAAGCGGCTTTGAAAAGGAAGATGCCTTTATGTCCAAACTGATGAAGACCGTAGAAGAACATCTGGATGACACCAACTTTGGACCTAACCAACTGTGCAAGTCTATGAGCATGAGCCGTTCTCAACTTCACCTTAAGATCAAAGCGCTGACCAATCGCTCCACTTCCATTTTCATACGGACCATACGCTTGCACAAGGCCAAAGAGCTGCTGCAAAAAGGAGAACTCAATGTAACCCAGGTGGCTCATGAAGTCGGTATCGAAAGCCTGAGCTATTTTTCGAGGATCTTTTCAGAAGAGTTTGGGGTGAGCCCGCAGCAGATTATTTCTTCCTGAACGTGAAATATTAGGAAATAGGAGTCATGCGAATTAGGGGTAGAAGAGTTAGGAGGATGGTTCAATAGTTTTTCTTACTCAACTCATTAAACCTTTGATTCGCATGACTCCTATTTATGGGATTGAGAATAAGGTATTAATACCTCAAAATAGATTTTTCATTATATTTATCAAGCCTTATTATCATAGAGCTCTTCCTGTATTTGGGTTTAATTTGAATGCTAAGCCATTATATGTTCATTCGATTAAATTATCTGCAAAAACTGGTGTTCTTTAGGTTATTACCTGCTTTGTGCATATTGCAAAGCCTTGTTTCCTGTGGCCTGGATACGGAGGCAGATGCATTAGCCTATGATACTCGTAAAAAGCAAGTACTCCGCCGGGCTCTGGATGTTACGGGTTCTTATCTCCTTAATCCAGTTACAGGAGATACGGTTGAGTTGGTTCTGGATGGAAATGGGAAGCCTTTTGAAGTCATGAAACCCACCTCAGCCAAAGGAAAGCTGGACGAGTTTTATCAACAGCATACGCAGGTGGTGCCTGCCCAATGGGAAAGACAGGAAAAGCAACTCAGCTCTAATATCCGTCCCATTCAGGTCGATCTGATCCAAAAACCTCTGGAGTATGATACATTGGCTGTGGTAAAAGATGAAACTTTTGTTTTAAAAAGTGCGATTGGAGATACCATTCTTACAGGCATCCCCTTAAAGATTGAGGGAAAAAAGACACCTGTCAAATACCCACAAGCTGTTTCAAGCCTCCCTCCTTTACTTCTTTACGACAGTGGAATGAACCTTAAACGCTGGGGAGTGGATCAGGGCTTAAGTACAGAGACTACTTCAGGTATGGTTGAGGATAGGTATGGGAATAAGTGGATTTCTTATTTAGGAATGGGACTGAGTAAATTTGACGGGCAATCTTTTTGGCACTTTACAGAAAATGAAGGCTTACCTACTAACAACCTTTGGGGAGTATGGCAAGCCAGCGATGGCAAGCTATGGTTAAATGCGATCAACGAGGGAGTCATTGTTTTCGACGGGCACTCATTTATCAATTACTCGGCAAAAGAAGGGTTTCCAGGGAATGGTATTAGAGATATATTCGAAGATTCCAAAGGGAATATTTGGTTGATGAGAAGATATGGGGTAACAAAATATGATGGAGAGCGCTTCACCCATTTTACCACGAAAGAAGGGCTTGTTGATAATATTATTATCAGAATATTTGAGGATAAAAAAGGAATGATTTGGATGGTAGGATTTGGTAAGCTCAGCAGGTATGACGGAACCTCTTTCACCAATTTCGCCATTAAACATCCTGCAGGAACCGGCTACATTAATCCAATATTCGAAGACCAGAAAGGAAATTTGTGGCTTTCTTCGGAAAATGAACTTTTTAGATACGATGGGACTTCTTTTGCACACTTTCCCGCCAAACTAAGGGAATTTAGATTGTACTGGGAAGAGGATGGCAGCACAGCTGATATATGGATGGGGTTCTATAGTAATCATATCTATAAATTTGATGGAGAAAGTTTCTGGGAATACGCCATTACAGATGAAATCGAAAACTCGTCACTCGAAAGAATAGAGAAAGATAAGGCAGGAAATATATGGTTTTCCACTGCCGGCTTGGGCATTTACATGTTAAATGAAAACTCATTTAATAGTATAACTGGTTTAGAGGGCCAAACATCGAGAGGTAAAGAAAATAAGATATGGCTCGCCCTGGCTCCTGGTGAATTAAATAAATATGAGAACGGGCACATTTGGCGCTTAAAGGGAAGTAAGAAGCAAGCAGATATTGGCCCTATCCTTGAAGATAGGAAGCAAAATCTATGGATGGGGCTTTACAGGGGGCTGGCAAAATATGATGGACAAAGGATCACCAACTACAGGGCCGAAACAAGCCGGGATCTGTTTACGACCAGAGCTATTACAGAAGACCATACTGGAAATATATGGCTTGCCCGAAATAATGGGGTGATCGTGAAATATGATGGAAACCAATTTATTCAGTATACCGTGCCGGACGGCGTGCCTCCTTACGGTTTTTCCTATTCAGTGGAGGATAAGGACCACAACCTTTGGTTTAGTTCAGAGGGCGGGGGCCTGGTAAAGTTTGACGGAACATCATTTACGGTATTTTCGGAAAAAGAAGGCTTGAGTAGCAACCATATTATTTCGATGGCCGAAGATCAAGAGGGAAATATTTGGTTGGGAACCAATGGGAAAGGGCTGATGAAATATGATGGGACCTATTTTACGTATTATACCGAAAAGAACGGATTGAACCATAATATCATTACTTCCATCACTGTGGATCCTAAAAACCAAATATGGGTTGGGACTAATAATGGATTAAATGTATTGATTCCGAGACTTGATCAACCAATTCCAGATCCGAATGTAGATATCGCAGATGCCTGGGTTCAGAGCGAATACACTATTTATTCGTTTTCCAAAAAAGATGGCCTCTTGCAAAACAATATTGGATGGAATATGCTATCCGTAGATGAAGATAATGTTTTATGGGGTACATTTGCGGGGGGAGTTTTTAAATTAGATATTAACCGTTTTACAATACCTCAAACGCCTATATCGGTACAACTCGACCACCTGGATCTCAATGGGCATTCTATTGACTTTCGCGATCCTAAAGAAAACTTGCCTACCGGGCTTAATTTCACGGAGGTTCCGGCATTTTTTAATTATCCGTCCAATCCTACATTTTCATACAAAAATAACCACCTAAGCTTTCATTACTCCGCCACGGATTGGTCTGCTCCTCATAAAATTCAATACAGCTACAGAATAGCAGATTCTGGTAAAAGCTGGAGTGTTCCTTCAACAGAGTCAAAAGCAGACTTTCGCAACCTTTCTCCAGGTAAGCATACGTTTGAAGTGCGAGCAATGGGGCAATCCCAACAATGGGGCGAACCTTTTATTTACCCTTTCCGAATTTTACCCCCCTGGTGGAGAACCTGGTGGGCCTACCTCTGCTATTTGATTCTGATTGCGGGACTCATTTACAGTCTTTATCGCTTTCAACTTCGACGTCAGTTGCAAAAGCAGGAAACTGAAAACCTCAAAGCCCTTGATGCCTTTAAGAACGAATTATACACCAATATTACTCATGAATTCCGCACCCCCCTAACGGTCATTAGCGGCATGGCGGATCAAATTGACAAGCAAACAAAAATAAAGGATCTCATCAAACGCAATAGCCTTAGCCTACTCAACCTGGTCAACCAAATACTGGATCTGCGCAAACTGGAACTCGGAAAACTCCAGCTCGATCTGATCCAGGGAGATGTGGTGCAATATCTCCAATACATCATAGCTTCTTATGAGGCGATGGCAGACTTGAAAGGAGTGAAACTACATTTTATCCCTAATGAAAAAGAACTTTTTATGGACTTCGACCAGGAAAAGCTCCTGCGCATCGTTTCCAACCTCTTATCTAATGCCATCAAATTTACCCCGGAAGAAGGCCAGGTCTATTTGATCCTGGAAAAGAGAGCCCTAGAAAGAGAATCTGGACAAACATCAGAGGCTTTATACCTGAAAGTTTCTGACACAGGCTCCGGTATTCCCAAAGACAAACAAGCCCATATTTTTGAACGCTTTTACCAGCTTAGGGATGGTCCAGAATCAAAAACCAAAAAATATAAATACCGTGGTCCCGGCTCTGGTGCAAGCAGGGCGGGCTCCGGAATCGGCCTGGCCCTTACTAAAGACCTGATCACACTCATGGGGGGAAGCATCGATTTGGAAAGCACACCAGGTGAAGGTTCCTCGTTTACGGTTCTGCTCCCTATTAGCCGGATGGCGACGCGGGTGGAAGTAGCACACCAAACCGTGGAGGACCTTTCCACTGCAGAATTTGATCAGTTAAACATGGAAAGTGTAGTAGCCCCACTCCCCACAACAGCCTCCTCTTTTGAAAAAAGCTCTGCTCTGAACCTCCTCATCATTGAAGATAATGCAGATGTTCGGGATTACCTGATGACTCTGCTCGAATCAAAATATTCTCTTTACTTAGCCAGAGACGGCCAGGAAGGTATCGACATGGCATTCGAGCATGTCCCGGACCTCATCATCAGTGATGTCATGATGCCAAAAAAAGATGGGCTCGAAGTTTGTGACACCCTGAAAAAAGACGAGCGCACCAGCCATATCCCCATTGTCCTATTAACCGCCAAGGCTAGTGTGGAATCCCGCATTCAAGGCCTGGAACGGGGCGCCGATGCTTATCTGGCTAAGCCCTTCAATGAGAAAGAGCTCTTTATTCGCCTCGAAAAGCTCGCCGAATTGCGCCGATTGCTGCAACAAAGGTATCAGCATATCCGTCCCCCTACATCTGCCGTTCAAGCAGAGGAGTCAAGCGGCTTTGAAAAGGAAGATGCCTTTATGTCTAAGTTGATGAAGGTCGTCGAAGAACATCTGGATGACACCGAATTTGGTCCTAACCAGCTCTGCAAGGCCATGGAGATGAGCCGTTCTCAACTTCACCTAAAGATCAAAGCGCTGACCAATCGATCCACTTCCATTTTTATACGGACCATACGACTGCACAAAGCCAAAGAACTGCTTCAGCAGGGAAAACTCAATGTCACCCAGGTAGCCCAGGAAGTCGGCTTTGAGAGCCTGAGTTATTTTTCCAGGGTGTTTTCGGAGGAGTTTGGGGTGAGCCCGCAAAAGCTTCTTGATTCTTAAATCTTCTATCTAACAGGTGTTCTCCCTTAAATCAGGGATACCTCCTTTTAAGTATTATATCTTTTCTTTTTCCTTGATGAAAAAGAAACATCCGCCTAAGGCGGACAAGACTGTATTCAAATTTTAACGCTATTTCGATCCCTGAAAAGCTAATTTGAATAAGGTCGAAATACCATTGGGCTTGTATTAATTCGGCCTTATGCAAGCCCAAATTAATTGTGTGAATTGCTAAAAAATTGAAAATCAAGCTAACCTGCCTTAGAGGACCCGTCGTTAAAAAATTTGATAAAATGAAGCGGCAGTACAAAATATTATTTGAAGGCGACGTAGGAGCCTGAGTTTATTTTGCACAGCGGAATGGAATCGTTGGTGGGGTTGTGTAAAAAGTCCTTCGGCCTTTTCACACAACCAATAATATATTTTTTGGAGGTGGGTAAAACGAGGAACGAGTTTTCACACAACCCCTTACCTAATTAAGCAAGCAGTCTCCCGACTGCTAAAGGGAAAAATAAGGAGATACAAAACCTGTTTTCCAATAAAAATAGATCAACCGGTCAGAGACCGGTATGAAACTTGGTTGGGCGGTCAGAGACCGGTATGAAACTTGGTTGGGCGGTCAGAGACCGCCACCAACGGTATAATATTACTAAGGAAGCATCCCTTAATTCAGGGATGCTTCCTGTTTTATCACTTTACCTATTGTTTTTCAGTTTTACTTATTGTTTTTTCAAGCCTCACTTCGGGTAAACCGCCATTTTCTCTTTTTATTTTTTTTTGAATTTTTTTTTAGAAAAAAAGCATTTTTTTGCCCTTTCAGCTATTTCTTATTAATCAACTGATTACCAATTACTTATAATCAAAAATTACACAATAGGTCAAATTCAAAAACAATAAGTAAAGTCCCAAAACAATAGTGAAAAGCGAAAATACAATAGTGAAAACCGGGTATTACAATCTTCTACAACTTTGTATCGAAGTCAACAATGATCCACAAATCTCCTAGTGGAAATGAAGACTACATAAAAATTACAAAACAATAAAAACTCAAAGAACCATGAATACCCAATCTATTGCAAAGAGGCTGAAAAGTAAAAAATCCTTCTTATATAAAGTAGAAGTGAACACCAGCCAATCCGATATTTCCCATAAGTACGGGAATAACACGCCTATTAAAAAGCTCCATCCCTCCCATAAAACATATGTTAATACAAGCAAGAGAAATCGTAGCTTTTTTATGGAGCGGATCAATGAATTGATCGAGATAAATATGGATAATGAAGACTATGGTATAGAACAGCTTTGTAGAGACGCTGGTGCCAGCCGGACCCAAATCCATAACAAAATAAAAAAATGGACCGGCCTGTCTACCACCCATTACGTTCGCTCGGTCAAGCTTCAAAAAGCTAAATACCTTCTGGCAAACACCGACCTGAATATCACTCAAATCTCTTATGAAATTGGCATCAAATATCCATGTTACTTCAGCCGGATTTTTGAAAAAAGTGTTGGCATGTGTCCAAAAAAATTCCGCAAAACCTGGCAAAAGGCTGTGAATTAAAACCATTACTCAGGTTTCCACAAAAAAGAAATGAGGCAGGTTTTCTAACCCAAAAAAAGGAACCAATGAAGACTTTTTTGAACCTTTTCTTTCTGCTTCTCTTCCTGGGAACAAAAGCGGAAGATACAGATATACCAAACAACATCATCCGCTTGTGTAATCAGGGAGTTGCCCACTACACCAATGGGGCACTAGACTCAGCAGCTGGGCTTTTTGTACAAGCTGAGCAGCTGGCGCTTATGCTTCCCGACAAACCGCAACAAGCACTTTCATTTGAGAAGATAGGCACCTATTATCAAAGGCTAGATTTTCGCAATCCGGCCATAAGAGTATTTGAAAAGGCCTTGGCCATACAAGAGGAGCTACGGGATACGATCAGTGTTGTTCGATTATTAGATGAAATGGCGGGTATACATATGAGTTTGCCGGATTACCAACAAGCATTGGCTTATTGCCAAAAAGCTCGACTGTTAGAGGAAAAACAAAAAGGATTAGATAAGCTGGCTATTTTACCTGAAAACCCAGATTCCTGCTATAGCATGAAAGGTGCTCCTGCCTCTTTCCAAATGGAAGATACCTTGATCAAAGCAGCCTTTGATAAAGATCTGAAAAACCTTGAGGTCGATCATGCTTTTGAGCAACAGATAATGCAAATAGAACTACAGGAAAAAATAAAGAATACCCAGTACCAGCATCAATTGGAAAAAGAACAGGCGATGTTGCGAACCACTATTATTACGCTCCTACTCGCAGTTATTTTGATAATCACCCTATTCATTTTTTACCAAACGAAACGAAGATCTAATAAGCTTTTGAGTAAGCTGAATGAAGAGATCCGAACCAGACAAAGCGTCTTGGAACAACAAAAAAACAAACTGGAAGAACTGGACAGGATGAAGTCTCACTTTTTTACCAATATTTCTCATGAATTCAGGACGCCACTCACCATAATCGACGGAGCTGTTCATGAAATAAAACAAAGCGGCCATTCAGCTGGTCATGAATTGGAGGTTATCTCCCGCAACAACCATCATTTGCTCCAGCTTGTCAATCAGATCCTTGATCTGAGAAAGCTCGAAGTAGGAAAAATGAAACTGGATCTCATCCATGGAGATATCCTGCCCTACCTGCAATATTTACTGGAATCATTTCAAACCCTGGCAGCCAGCAGAAAAATAACACTACACTTACTTAGTATAGAGCCATCCATTCATATGGATTATGATCGGGAAAAGCTGCTCCATATCGTATCTAACTTATTATCTAATGCGCTCAAATATACCCCTGAGGGTAAAGACATTTATGTGATTATTAAGAAAGAGTCATCCGATCAGGAACAACTGCAGTTTACAGTTCAGGATTCAGGAATAGGCATCCCGGAAAATAAACTACCCTTTATTTTTGATCGCTTCTACCAATTGGATGACTGGATTTACAGAGGGGAAGAAAGTACAGGTATAGGACTTGCACTTACCAAAGAATTCACAAATCTCATGGGCGGCACACTTATAGTGGAAAGCACGGTAGGTCAAGGAAGCACCTTCACCATCCTTCTTCCCATTACACACAAGGCCTCAAAGAAAACCGGCCATAACCAAATAGATCACCTGAATCTTCCCGCAGAAAATGAGATACAGGATGAAAATATAATGGCAGTACCCATAAATGAGGAATTACCACTCCTATTAATAATTGAAGATAATCCGGATGTGGTACGATATACTGTTTCATTTCTACAAAACCACTATCAGATAGCCATTGCCCGAGATGGAGAAGAAGGCATTGCAAAAGCCCTCGAAATAATACCTGATTTGATCATCAGCGATTTAAAAATGCCTAATAAAAATGGCTATGAAGTATGCCGAATATTAAAAGCAGATAAGCGGACCAGTCATATCCCCATTGTTTTGGTGAGTGCGATTGCTGAACAAGAAATTCGGAATGAGGGGTTTAGGTTCGGAGCCGATGCCTATCTGATCAAACCTTTTAATCGCGAAGAGCTGTTTATTCGGCTGGAAAAATTGATCGAATTAAGACATCGTTTGCAGGAACGCTATCAAAACCTGGACCCTGTAACTGGTTCAGATGATCCGGCTTATCACATGGAGGACGCCTTCATTGTCGGAATACAGGAAACGATAAAAGACCATCTGGGTGATGAAACTTTCGGTATTCCGGAATTGTGCAGAGCTATAGGCATGAGCCGCTCGCAGCTACATAATAAGATCAAGGCACTCACCAAACGATCAACCTCTCATTATATCAGAGGGATTCGTTTGCGGCATGCCAAAGAGATACTCCGAAAATCGGGATTGAATGTTACACAAGTAGCCTTTGAAGTGGGGTTCAGAAATCCATCCTATTTCACCCGGACCTTTACCGAGGAATTTGGCCTTTCTCCAAAAGAGTATCTGAACCAGTCCAAATAATATGCTCCCTCATTAGATAAAGCCCGCCATGTCCAAAAAAGAAATTAATATACTCCTGATAGGTTGTGACGACACCTTGCAGCATCGGCTTTTAGAAGTACTAGGGGACAGGTACGTACTAAAAAGCATAAGAGATATGGAGCAGGGGATAAAAAAAGCTATAAAAATAATTCCAGATATTATCCTGATCTATAGTAATTCACTTTATGAGGAAGTGGTAAATATCTGCCTATTGTTAAAGGACCATCAACTCAGTAGCCATATTCCTATCATTCTTATTCTTTATGAAAAACCGGCTCCTCCCGATATCCATTCCCTTCCAGCAGATGCCGTTTTATCCTTTACCTTTTCAAAAAAAGAATTGATGCTCGGCTTGCAGAAGGTCATCTCCATAAAAATTCAGCTAATGAAACGATACCCACTTTTTTACGACCCTGAAAATGCTTTTACCCGAGAGTATTCCCTTTTGAGTAATTATATCGATCAGTTGACTGATGGATGAAGACATATCAGTAATTATCCTAAACAATAGTCCAAGAAGTTGAAACAATAGTCAAAAACTGCCAACTGGAATCCCGGTAATTTTGAAGAAAAAAATATTAAAAGAACAAAGTTATGATGAGGTCTTCAATTTCCACGCTGTCATTTTTCTGCACCTTAAGTCTCCTTTTGGCAGCCATGCCAAATTGGGTACATGCACAGTGGAGTCTGGTTCGTGACGGTTCGGTGCAAGTAGTAGAGTCAAAAAAGGAAGCCTATTATGACGTGGTCGTTCCAAGTAATTTGGCCTTCAATAAAATACTACTCGAGATAAAGGGCGCAGATGGCGGTTGGGTAGAGTACAACTATGAGGATCGGTTTAACGCCGAGCGCACCATGAGAGTCAATGGTGGAGAAGGAGCTATTGTCAATGCTTCCTATTCTATTGGTAATTCCGAAAGTCAAATCCCGGCCGGGTCAATCCTAAGATTCATTATTGGGAACCGGGGGCGGAATGCAAAATTCAATTTACTCTCACAAGGTGGCTATGGAGCTGGAGGAGGGGGCGGCACTGCTGTACTTTTATCAACGGATAGCGGCCGCAATTGGTCTATTCTTCTGGTAGCCGGAGGTGGAGGTGGCGCCGGAATTGATATCGAAAAGCTCGACACGCATTATAATCCTGGCCTGCCTGGCTTGTCAGGTGAAGAGGGGAGAGAAATGAAGGATGCCAGAATTTCTACAATGTCTGGCGGAAGGCGAGGAAGCGGTGGCCAGGCGAGTGGTAGCACAGGCGGCGGCGGTGGTGCCTTCAGCCCAGGGCAAAGCGCTGCTAATCAACTTTTCAACGGAGATGCAGGATGGAAGGAACATACTCGTTTTGGAGAACCCTTAGGTGGCGTCGGAGGCTTTCAGGATAACTATCCATCCGGGGGTTGGGGATTTGGCGGCGGCGGTGCCGGTGCCGAAGGCGGTGGCGGTGGCGGCGGCTACTCAGGTGGTGGAGCAGGTACTCCCGGCTTTGGAGGTAGAGGAGGAAGTAGCTATGTTAATACCTATACCATATCTCCCATAGAATATTTTTCCCAACAAAATGACAATACCAATAACTCGCAGGATGGATGGGTGAAGTATAAAATTACCCCTTTTAATAAATGAAGTCCAGTACTGCTTTTAGGAGTTTTTCTTTCAAAATCAATGATGCCAAAATGAAACAGATTATTCAATTCATGAAATTAAAGAAGCCCATATTGGGCTCCACCCTTACCGGAGGTTTTGCCCTTAAAAACAAAGTGAACCGATATTGGCTGACGCTTACATTTGGGATATTGTCTCTCAGTTTATTGAGCCAGAATCCCGGTTCTGCACAGCAAGTCATAAAAGAATACAAGATTCAAAATCTGCTTTCTGACAACGTATTGCAAAAATTCGAGTTGATCAATAATAGTGTCCAGGTGTACGAACACAAAGAAGGCAATCGCCTGATCCTAGTGGGAGACTCCCTTGCGATCGAAACCGCCTTCCAACAACTTAAAATGTTGGATGTGGAGCAAATGATGCTAACCGTTGAATTCATGCTGGTGGAATATTTCCACGAAGACGATTTCGACTGGGGTATTGATATTACCAATGGTACCTCCGGTAATTTCAGCAATGCACAGTATTCTCCCGGTTCCAGAGGAGGCCAGTTTTCCTTTGGATATAATGCAGTGACAAAGCTGACACCCAATTTTCAGTTCAATATCCGGGCCCTTGTCAATGAAGACAAAGCCAAGGTACTCACCAATCCGCATCTTGTAGTAGAAAGCGGCGCTCCGGCTAACCTCAACATTGTTGACAGGCGAACGATCGTGCTGGAAAATGCCTCCATCAATGGTATTACCACTACTCTTCAAAATATTGAAGCCGGCATTCAACTCTCTGTGACCCCGACAGCTACCCACGATTCTTTGATCCATCTGGATGTCTCCGGGAAAGTATCCGAGTTCCTTCCTTTTTCTTCCGCAGGAGAATTTGCTATCGAAGAAAATGATATCAACACAAAGGTAGATGTACGCGACGGGCAAACCCTGATCATCGGTGGGCTCATCATGGAAGAAACCAATGAGTTTGAAGGTGGCATCCCCCTGCTGAGAAAAATACCCCTCCTCGGCTTACTGTTTAAGACAAAAAGGACGATAAAAAACTACGTAGAACGAGTCATCTACATCACCCCTTACCTTCATCCGATCGGGGATGCTCAGGGGTATAGTGCCGTTCGAAAGATGACGCCTCTGGAACAAGAAGTGGAAGAGATCATTGAGAACGATCCTGAATTTCTGAGATATAAGAACACCAAAAAAGCAGTGAAAAAGAATTCGAGAAGAGGTAATAGGAATGGCAATTAACAGGACCACTCTTTCTGCATCATTAAACAACCAGCTAAACAATAAATAATGAAAACAGTCATCAATTATATACTATTTCTAAGCCTCCTTATGAGTTTCTCCGCATGTAAGGACATCGTCTTTATACCAACCCAAGGTTCCATCCAAGGAGTTATCACTGACAATAACGGACTACCCCTTCAAGGAGTAAATGTGTCGGCTACTTATGAAGAACCGTCCCAGCAGCCATTCGAGAGCACTAAAACCGCTTCCACAGATACAGAAGGCTTTTTCCAAATCAATGACCTATGGGATAAGGTAGCCCTGAATGCCAACCTGGCCGGCTTTAAACCTGCTTCGGCACTGATAGATCTGGTTGATCATTCCAAACCAATGGTTGATTTCGTGCTGGAAGGTAGCCCGACTATTTCCGATATACGCCTGGACAAGCGTACGTTAAGCGCTACTGTGCCCGACACCCTCTCCATCATAATAGAAGTTCGAGATGCTTTTAACCTGAATTCTTCTGAATATACGACCAACCTCTTGGTTCAAAATCAGGCTGGAGCTACCCAGACTATTAGAAGCATAAGTTTACAAGGCCAAGGATTTGAGGTCCTGTTGTTTCAAGGTAACATACTGTCAGAGGATCTTTCAGAAGGGACGTATCTGTTGTTAGCAGAGGTTCGTGATCCTGACGGCAATCGACATCAATTGGAAGGGGGGACCTTTTCAATTGAATAAAGTAATAAAAGACGCATCATTGATTTTGCAAGGATTGGCCTGTTCATTGGGTCTTTCCTTGCTCTTTGACAAAGAACTCGTTTAAAATAAAAAAACATGAAGAACCTCTTAATTCTGTGCCTTTCCCTAGCTTTAATCAGCTTCGGATGCAATAAAGAAAATCAGGAACAGCCCGTACAAACCATTACACTAGGGGCTATTTATAACTTAAGCGGCCATCAGGCTACCCTGGATGTCCCTTCTTCTAAGGGAGCGCAACTGGCCATTCAACAGGCCAATGATACGGGAGGCATCCACAATCAAATGTTACAATTGTTGCTCAAAGATGGGCAAACGAATACAGATACACTTGTAGCAAAAGTTGAAGAAGTCCTGGAAGAAGCTCCTTCCACTCTTGGTTTTTTAGGATTATCAGATACCGACCAGGTCTTAGCCGCAGCAGGAGAAGCAGCCAACAACGAACGAGTATTTATTACCTCCGGGGCGACCTCTCCCCTCTTACCCGGACAGATTCCGGATTACCTTTTCCTGGCTTGTTTCGGAGATAATGTTCAGGCAGCGGCGGCCGCTGAGTATGCCTTTGGCGATCTGGGAGCCCGAACCGTATCGGTAGTATATGACTCTTCTGACACTTACACCCGACTATTGCAGCAATATTTCATTACTCGTTTCGAAGGTCTAGGAGGGCAGGTCCTTTCCAAAAAAGCATATGCTCAGGGAGATATGGCGGCAGCCATACAGGCAAGTACCTCCGCTGATTTCATTTATTATGCTGCATTACCACAGGATGTTGTTCCAGGTATACAACTTATTCGGGATGCAGGTTTCAGCAGCCCAGTAATTGGAGGAGACAGTTATGATGAGCCTGAAGTTTGGAAAGGGCAAAGTCAGCTTGGTGAAGTCTACTTCACTACACATGCCTATCTGGGAGCCGATAATCCCAGCCCGAATGTACAGGCCTTTCGTCAGGCTTACTCGCAGTCATATGGAGGCGAGGAGCCCAATGCATTTGCCGCCCTAGGCTATGATGCAACTCAATTACTGATCCGGGCAATAGAACTTTCCAGTGAAACCACTCCTGCTGCCATCCTTCAGACTTTAGGAGAAATCCAGGGTTTTGAAGGAGTGACGGGCAGCATCAGCTTTCATTCCGATAACCGTATTCCTTCCAAATCGGTCACCATCATGCAGGTCAGCAATGAAGTGCAGGCCTTTGTGATGGAGGTGATACCCAGGGAGGTACCGGCTCCCTAAAAAAATTATTTACTGAGGGTACGCATATAGGTCTGTGTGTCGCTGCGCCCAGACGGGCCGTATGGCTGCAGCTTTATTTTGGCACCCATTTTCCCGCCTACGGTTGGCACCGTAGGCTAGGAGCTGGCACCGCTTCGCGGTTTATGGCCCCAGCTTAAAAGCCGCCTTGCGCATAGGCATCAAGATAAAAAAACGTAATATAAAAAAAGCTGTTTGGCAGCTTAATATAAAAATCGTAAGCTTAAAGCCAAACAGCAAAAAAATGATA
>JAUIKE010000318.1 GCA_030430845.1 Bacteroidia bacterium
CGGTTATGTTATCAATAGCTGGGGAAAGGTGAGCAATACCACCCTTATCCACGAACTGGTGCATGTTTGGCAATATCAAAATATCGGACTGATCTACATCCCTCGGGCCTTACGAGCCCAACACAGCCTGGAAGGCTATAATTATGGTGGTCTTAAGCGCCTAAAACATTTCAAGGATGCAGGAAAAAATATATTTTCATTTAATCTTGAGCAACAGGCAGAAATCATTGCAGACTACTACAATCTTAAAAATGGGTACCCACCTCATTACGGAAATGCGACTTTTTCAGATCTTTCGGTTTATGAACATTTTGTCAATCAGGTAAGAGAAACTCATGCCTAAAAAAAGGCGGTCTCATTCCTATAGATTCGACGCCCGAAGAAATTTTTACAGAGGGTCCTTTTTTAGAAAAAAACTTCGTTTTTTTCTAAAAAAGGACCCTCTGTAAAATAATAATGGCTGACGCCCCCGCTGGGATGAGACAGCCCCATTTTTTACAATATAAATCGTATGTTTGCAGGTGTTCGATTTAAGGCGTTTAAGAAAAGTCATACAGCATGGTACGGTACTACAATACAGTAGAAGGCAAGCTCAGGGAAGTAGAGGAAGCAAAGGATGCGGTATGGATCAACATATCATCACCTTTCAGCCAGGAGGAATTAGAAGAACTAGCTCAAAGATATGACTTCCCAATGGATTTTTTGACGGATTCATTGGATATGGACGAACGTTCGCGTTACGAAAGAGAGGAAGACATTCGATTTATCCTGATCAATACACCGATTCTGAACGAGGCAGAAGAAGAGAATGACGCTATATACATAACCGTCCCGGTCGGTATCATTCTAACCCCCGACCAGATCATTACCATTTGTTCGGCAGAGAATCCGGTTCTGCAGCGATTTCTGGATCAGAAAGTCAAAAACTTTAATCTCAAAGACGAGGCGCTCTTTATTTTACAGATTATGGAGCAGAATGTGTATCGTTTTTTGAACTGCCTGAAGAAACTCAACCTTAAAAGGAATTTAGTCGAAAAGGAACTCTATTATTCGAGCCGGAACCGGGAACTTCGACAACTCCTAAGCATAGAAAAAAGCCTGGTGTATTTTGTCAATTCGCTCAATGCCAACGAATTGCTCAAAATGAAGATGAAAAGAGTGGATTTTCTTAACATTCGTGATGATGAAGATAAATCCGATCTTTTTGAAGACATCATCATCGACAACGGCCAAGCTCTGGAAATGTCCAACGTCTACAGCAACATTCTGAGCGGTACCATGGATGCTTATGCCTCTATTATTTCCAACAACCTGAATGTAACCATTCACCGGCTGACGCTCGTGACCATCTTTTTGGCTGTTCCTACCCTTATCGCCTCCTTATACGGGATGAACGTTCCGCTTCCTTTTAAAGACAATAACCTCACCTTTTACCTCATTTTAGTGGCCTCCATTCTGATAAGTATTCTCATGGGTTGGTATTTTCAGCGTAAAAGGCTGTTCTAAAAGAGAGGGCGGCGCTTCTATTTTTTTACCGCTTCGATTTCTTAAAAATGGCTGTTCTTATACTTTTTCTCTGAAAAACTGGGAGCAAAACTTAAGGAGTTCCACCCTTTTTTAAGAGTTATCCACATTGTGGAAAACTTTTTACACATCTAATTGTATCTAACAATCAGTTACTTGAACAAGTTATCCACATAATGTTAATAACATTACTGACATTTTACCTTAAACCTTTATAAATTAGTATTCAGAATAAGAATTATTCATTTAACTTACTGGAACTGGGGTTTAATTTCCTCCCTAATTAACTTACTGATGTTGACAGTGGATCAAATTGATCCACTTTTTTTTTATTTATTTTTATTGTATATGTTTGGGAAATTCGCATATTTTTTTGAAAATTTAGCTTATTCGGGGGGAAATAAGTGGATCGCCAGAAATTAAGTTTGCTTTGAAGTCTTCAAAGTAATAGGATTATTATCCTAAATACTCAGGATAATTCAGTAAATTCATCCAGGCACTTATTCCCAAAAATGAGAATAAAGAATAATTCCATGAGAACTACACCTCTGGCCATTCTACTATGGATCTTACCTATGTTCATGGTAGCGCAAACCAAATTTGAAGCGGGGATTTTTGTTGGCGGATCTAACTATCAAGGAGACCTGGTACCTGGAGAAGGCCCTGTATTAAAAGAAACCAAGCCTACCGTCGGTATCGTAACCCGGCTGAGACTTTCCAATTATTTTGCACTGCGTTCCAATATTCTGTATGGAGAAATTTCCGGCTCAGATCTCAACTTTGATGATGCGTCCTATGTCATCAGACGGAATGCGAATTTCACCAATAAATATGCTAATCTCTCCCTGCTAGCCGAATGGGAACCTTTTGCATTTTGGAAACAAGATTCTTTAGGGAAGAGAAAAATTTTGTCCCCCTATCTATTTACGGGTGCTGGTGTTTCTATTATTAACCCGGTACTGGATCCGGGACCTAATAATGATTTTACGTCCGTCATCCTTCCTGATCTGGAGGCCGAATTTTCTAAAGCGGTCTTTAATGTCCCTTTCGGAGGTGGAGTAAATTTTGTATTAAGTAAATCCGTTTCTCTGCGCCTCGAATTGGGCATGCGATACACCAATTCTGATTATCTCGATGGAATTAGCCTGGCCGGTAATCCGGAGGCCAAAGACTGGATGTGGTTTGGCGGCACCAACCTGAGTTTCACCTTCGTCCCAAAGGACTCGGATGGAGATGGGGTCCCGGATAAAGATGACCGCTGCCCATGGATAGCAGGAGGCATCCTGGCCAAGGGTTGCCCCGACATGGACAATGACGGGGTGGAAGATGGAGAAGATCTATGCCCGGAGGTACCCGGGCCGATATTACTCAACGGTTGTCCGGATTCTGACGGTGACGGTATTCCGGATTTAGCCGATAATTGCCCTGACGAATACGGCTTTGAGGAAACCGGCGGCTGCCCGGATGACGATAATGACTGCGTACCTAATGCCGAAGACCAATGCCCTGATATAGCGGGTTTAATCGCTTTTGGAGGCTGTATCGACACAGACCTGGATAGCATCCCCGACCCTCTGGATAACTGCCCCACAGAAATGGGCTTGGCAGACAATGCCGGATGCCCATTAACGGACATAGATTGTGACGGCGTGCTTGATCACGAAGATCAATGCCCCACCTTAGCTTCTGAAACCGGCTTTTCCGGCTGCCCGGATATGGATGAAGACGGCATTGTGGATGTAAAGGATAAATGCCCGGAAAACCCTGGTTCCGAGCAAAATGATGGCTGCCCTGAACTGAGCACTGCTGCCCTCCAAAAACTAGAGCGCATCAGTCAAAATGTCAAATTCCGTACCGGCAGTTCTTCTCTCCTAACAAAATCCAAAACCCAACTAGATGAGGTGGTAGAATTATTACGAGAATATACCGATTACAGCCTTTCAATAAGCGGCTACACGGATAATCGAGGCCGGGCCTCAACAAATCTTCGCTTATCCAGAGAAAGAGCGAAGGCTTGTTATGACTATATTCTGGAAAAGGGTGTTGACCCCGATCGGCTAAAGTACAACGGTTTTGGAGAATCCAAACCGATCGGAGATAATAACACCTCAGCCGGCAGAGAACAAAATCGACGGGTAGAGTTTGATATGGCCCTGAGTTGGATGCAAGAGGACTGATCGTTTAAGTAATTCGATCAAGCAATATCTGCATTCCAAGCGTTGCCTTTTCTGCAATCACCTCCAATTGTTTGGTAAGCGTCAGCTCATAATTCAAATGTGGATTGGGATCGATGTAGTACACCTTCGCATGTGGCTGTGCCAGCCCGACCAGGCCTGCGGCAGGATAAACTTGCATCGAAGTACCGATGATCACTACAATGTCGGCATCATACACTTCCATCGCAGCTACTTCAAGCATAGGCACGGCCTCGCCGAACCAAACAATATGAGGACGAAGTTGACTGCCTAATTCGCACGTATCTCCCAGATTGAGGTCTTCTCTCCATTCATAAATCAAAGAGGAATCCTTTGTACTTCGGGCCTTTATCAGTTCACCATGTAAATGCACAATATGACTGCTGCCTCCTCTCTCGTGCAGGTCATCCACGTTTTGAGTCACGACACTAATATCGAATTCAGCTTCCAGTTCGCCGATGGCCATGTGTGCGGAGTTGGGCTGTACCTCCTTCAACTGTCTCCTTCTTTGATTGTAAAAGTCGAGCACCAGGTTCGGATTCGCTTTCCACCCCTGAGGAGAGGCTACCTCCATTACATCATGCCCTTCCCAGAGGCCTCCGGCATCGCGGAAGGTACTAATGCCGCTTTCGGCGCTCATTCCTGCGCCGGTAAGGATGGTTAATTTTTTCTTAGACATGTTTTTTTTGTTCGTTGTTGCTTGTCTGGATCACGGATTTCCGCGGATTGTACAGATTACACTGAAGTAATTTTAGCCTGCGGCTGAAATTACTTTTCCGTGGATTCCGCTGAATCCGCGGAAATCCGTGATCCAGACAAAATGCTACAGTAAGCTAATCAACTTTTACGATTACACCAAAAACTGATACCCCTCCCCAATATAATCCACCAGATCTCCTGCTATCATCGACTCCAGGCCGGTATTTGCAGCTGCCAGATCCCCGGCCAGGCCGTGCAGGTATACGCCTAACAGAGCTGCCTCTTTGGGAGGATACCCCTGTGCAAGCAAGGAGGTCAATATACCCGTAAGCACATCGCCGCTGCCGGCCGTGGCCATGCCGGGATTGCCGGTACTGTTGAAGAATACCTGACCATCCGGACAGGCGATTAGGCTGTGTGCCCCTTTTAAAACAATATACATCTTCAATTCTTTTGCCTTTTGCTTAGCTAATTCCAGGCGTTCAAAACTATTCCGGCTGGAGCCAAATAATCGTTCAAATTCTTTGGGATGGGGTGTCAAAATACTATTAGCAGGTATTTGTTTTTGCCACTTTTCCTCAGAAATAATGTTTAAAGCATCGGCATCCAAAACTAAGGGAACATCCGTTTTTTCCAATACTTGATGAAGCGCAGTTCGACTCTCCCTCTGTTTGTCAAGCCCGCTTCCAATCCCGATGGCCCTGAAGGCTTCTAAATCAGGAACGGAGGAAAAATAATGGGTTCCCAGATCTACACTAACCATGGCTTCCGGCACGCTGGTTTGCATAATGCCATAACCACATTGGGGGATATGAGTACTCAGTAGTCCCACCCCGCTTCTCAGACAAGCTTTGGCCGCGAGCACGGCCGCTCCCATTTTCCCATAACTGCCACAAATCAGCAAGGCATGGCCGAAGTGGCCTTTATGAGCAAATTTGGGGCGTGGACGCCAGATGTTACGAACCGCTGCCCGATCAAGGTAATAATGATCGCTTGATAATTGTTGCATGAAGCCCAAATCCAAACCGATCGATCGAGCTTCCCAATGCCCTACCCTGTGAAAGTTTTCAGGAAATAAAAAGCCCAGTTTCGGTAGTTCAAAACTAAAAGTATAATCCGCCTGAAAACTAGGACCTTCCGTAGGTTGATCGGCAAACATGCCGGAAGGGATATCCACCGAAACTTTGGTACTACCGGTTGTTTGACTCAAATACTTCAGGAGTTCCCCCCAGTAGCCTTCTACCGGCCGGTTCAAGCCTGAGCCGAAAACCGCGTCGATAAGGATCACACCACCGGGCAGTTTGGGAAATGGAGCTCCTTTTTCCAGTTGTTCAATAAAAATGGTGTCTTTTTTTGGCAATCGCCCCAGATTGACATTGTAATCTTCGGAAGTAGTAGAACTGATCTGACAAAGCACTACTTTAACATCAAAGCCTTTGTGATGCAACATCCGGGCAATAGCCAGGCCGTCACCGCCATTATTGCCGGGACCGCAAAAAATAACTACTGGAACGACCGCT
>JAUIKE010000085.1 GCA_030430845.1 Bacteroidia bacterium
AACTCTTAGCTTATCATTATTGCTATGACAGGCGAAAGGATCGTTTGAATTTCTTTGAAAATTTATATGATAAAAAATTATCTTGATGCCTATGCGCTCAGCGGCGAAAGCTTCATAAGCCCGGTGTTAACCCGAGCTAAAAAAGGGGAACCTCAAAAGCTGCAGCGCAGCGGCACTTAGGTCTATATGTGTAAAACCAGTAATTTATCCCATCACATCAGTGAAACTGCAACGTATTTCTTTTGCCTTGCCCTGGCCTTCACGCCTTGCAATACCCTTTCAATCCCCTTTTCCGGAATCGACAAATGTATAGTATAGGTCCCCTTTTCGAAAACCTTAGGCCGGTACGACAAGTTGGGAAGCCTCAACGCATATACCAAACCACCTTGCTCATCAAAGATCTTTAACACAGGCAGTACCGTGCTGCTGATCCGAAGCTCCGGTAACCAGGCGACCGCTTTTTTCCCATAATTATCTGCCTGCCGGATCGTAATCGGCCAGCCGGGATATTGTGCATCTTTGCTGAGCGGGTCTTTAAAGCGTTGGAAGCATTCCGTCTTAATGGTACGCTCCTTTTTATCGAAAGTAACCATGCCATAACCTACTGCCCGGTTGTGAAGAATGGCCGGCTCTTGGTGCATATTATGCGGGTTCGCCACCGCCTTTACCGTCATTCTGTTGCCAAAACCATCGTAATGGTTTCCCACGTAGGCAGGGTTTTCATGGGTGTGGGTACTATGTTCAACCGGCGGCCAGAAACGGCGGGGCCATAAGTTATTCAGGGCCGGGCCGGCGAAGGCATGGCCGCTGTCGCCATGCTCGTCCAAACCATATTGGATAAAGGTAGCCAGGTGTTGGTCACCGGCAATGTGGAAGGCAAAGGCTTTACGAATCGTCGAGATGGCCTGGTCTCTTTTAGCTGCCGGCCAGCCGTTTGAATCCATGTCCACTGTAGGGCGGTCACCTACGACATATTCGCCAAGCTCCGGAATTTTCAAAGATGGGATCACCGAGCCGTTCTTAGCTCCTTCGGGCAGCGTGGCTACGGTGGCAAAGTTCGTTTGCGATAAAATGGTTTTCATACAAGCGCCTTCCGACCAATCCTCTATCCAGTTTTCCAGAAAGGCTTCCTGACGCTTACCCAGTAATTCGGCATCCAGATGCTTGTATTTTTTAATGTCAAAATCGTCGCTCATGATCCATCCGTTCCATACTTCGGCTTCTTTCGGTAAAACGTTTTTAGGGGCTGATTTAAATTTTCGATCCTCCAAAATGGCCATGCTGAGCCCGCCGTAATTCCAGTGCGTGAAGTAGACACCAATATTTTGCTTCACCGGTCGGGGATCATAAGGATCAGGCAAATGACTGGTTTGGGTAAACTGCACCATGTTCACCCAGCGGGCATCCATTTTATAGCCGCCCGAATCTTGCGCACTGGCTCCCAAACCACCAGAGGTGTCCGCTTTTTTCCCTTCCTCACCCCATACATTACCGTGGTACACATCGTGATCATCGGGTATGATGGCGCAGGGGATATGGCGGAAAATTTCCCGGTACGACCAGCCGAACATCATCCACTTTCTGAGATAATCCAGACAGGTTTTGTCAAACTCGCCTTGATATTGAACGCCGAAGCCGCCGGTGCCCTCATAGAACTGATCTCCTAAAAACACAGCCAGATCCGGCTGGAGTTTGGATACATTTTCATAAATGTCATTATCCGGAAAACCGTAATGAGCATTACAGCTAAAAACCGCCATTTTTATCTGATCCTGCTGTGTGGGCTCTTTAGCGATCGTGCCTTCATAGTCATATTGATGCAGACTGTTTTTCAAGGGTATTTCTACCCTGATCCGATAAGGCATGCCTTCCTCCTCCGTCCAATTCTCGACCTTAAAATTGACGGCACGCCCGGGATGTGAGAGGGTGGTTTGAGTTTCATTTTCCCACAGTCCGTTTTTCTTAAAATCGAGTGATACTTTATGGCCGGGAATGTCTTCGATGGGCGATAATTGGGCAGTGAACTTTAATTTCCCTTTATTGGTGGTGTATTGGGCAAAGCAAATGGGGCCAAAAAGGTGATCTTCCTTTTTATACAAAGCAGGAGAGGAAATGCTCCATTGATCAAAAGCAACGGAAGGGTTTTCGTCACTTTTTTTCTGGGTATCGATATGGGCAAGCAGTGCGATATTGCCACTCAGTCGCCAGTGGCTCACCTCCAGGCTGCCCTTTTCAAACAAGCGTTCACCGGAATTAATATCCAGAATGCTTACTTGAAGCGATTGATTATTCCCATTTCCAGGCACCGTTTTGACCTTCAAAGTAAAGGATTCGGGGAAAGCAGAAAGCTGGGTTTCATATATCTCTTCCCCTACCTTTAAGCGGCCTTTTGGAGACAAGCCGATGTCCAGGCCTTTTCCAAAAACCGCAGCCGATCGATAATCTTCAAAAGGGCCTTTGGCGCCCAAGCGAAAGCCGATGCATCCATCTTCATATTGGCCTAATTGCTGATTCAGCAGAGTGATGTTTACCGAAAGGTCTAAGGCTGCCCTGCCCTCCGGATTCTGAACCCTCAGCACATGAAGGTTTCGGTTATTGGCGGTGATATCGCACAGCAACTGACCATCTTTGATGAGCCAGTCTTGCAATCTGTTCCCCCAATACTGAGGCCCTGCCCACTTCATGTCGGGCCATTCCTGCCAATCACTTTTGAAGTTGACTTCCAAAGGACCTTCGAATAGATCAGATAAGCTTTTGGAGAGGCCGAAGCCGGAAGTAAGGGGTAATAAGGAGCCTAAAGCGAAGTTTTTGATGTAGTCTCTGCGATTCATAGGTGGAAGAAAACTTTGTTTATTGGTAATTAGAAGAAAAAATGGAATTTTTTCTTCTAATTACCAATAAAATTAAAGTTATTTCTTCAGCGTCTCCTCACTCATCCAGGACTCCACCGGCGAGCCGCCCAAGGCAGCATTGATCAATCCGATCGGCACGCCTTTTTCCTGGAATAATTCTCTGGCAAAAAAGTAGGCGGCCTGATAGCCGCCCACAACCAAATAGAGTAATGTATGAAACTATTCTTTATAGGGCATCTCATCCGACTGAAGCAGATGAGATGTCCTTAATAACTTTATTCGACTTTTAATTCAATCTCTTTGTATTCAGCTGCACCAAGTTCAAGGCTCCTTTTCGAGGGCACGGAGCCGCCGACATAAATCTTAAACACACCAGGCTCTAAGGCCTTCTCCCCTTTTTCATTAACTAATTCGAGCATTTGAGGACTTATTTCAAAGGAAAAAGTGGATGTTTGGCCTGGTTTTAGGCGAAGCCTTTGGAATCCTTTCAGTGCATATTTGGGGACGTCCACCGCGGCTTCCACATCGGAGATGTACAATTGGACCACTTCTTCTGCTTCGTACTCCCCTTCGTTTGTGAGGGTGCCGAAAACCCGGACGCTTTCTGAAGACTGGATCGAGCTTTTGGAAAGAGCCGGCTCTCCATAAGAAAATGTGCTGTAACTCAGGCCAAAACCAAAGGGAAATAAAGGATCCTTTTCTATGTAGCGGTAGGTCCGGTTTTTCATCGAATAATCCTCATACGGAGGCAAGTCTTCTACTGATTTCGGGAAAGTGACCGGCAGTTTTCCGGAAGGCACCGTTTTACCGAACAGGACATTGCCGACAGCCATTCCGCCCTGTTCACCGGGGTACCAGGCAAAAACTAGGGCATCGGCCATTTCGTACACTTCTGGGCAGGCCACCGCACTCCCTCCGGTGATGACGACCACCAGTTTTTTAGCTCTTGATCTTATTGTTTTAAGAAAATTAATCTGGTTCTCGGGTAAATCGATCTCCTCCCGATCGCCGGAATTCCTGGACATGATGGATTCTCCTTCTTCACCTTCTATCAATTGAGAGATCCCGACACAGGCGATGGTCACATCCGAGATGGCAGCAGTGCCGGAAAACCAGTCTCTGGGGTTTCGGTTGGGCTCGTCCAGCAAGGCTCCCTGGCTGTATTTGATGGAAGTTTGAGGGCTGACGTTCGCTACAATGCCTTCCAGCAAGGTGGACATGTCCGGGCTTACCCCATAATAATTAGCCAGTAAAGCCTGGATATGGGCGGCCGTTGGCCCTGTAACGAAAATGCTTTTCACTTCGGGATCGATCGGCAAGGTCTTATTTTGATTTTTGAGCAGCACCACGGATTTCTCGGCAGCTTCCAGACTAAGTGCTACGTGCTCTTCTTTTCTGATCCATTCTGGTCCGATGGTATCGAAGGGGACCGTCCCCTGGGGTTCGAAAAGCCCTAATTTAAAGCGGGTGGGCAATAATTGCCGGAGGTTTTTGTCGATCTCACTTTCGGTTGTCAGACCTTCTTTTACTGACTTAATCAATTCGAGATAGGTGGTTCCACAGTTCAGGTTGGTTCCGGCATTCAGGGCCATGGCGGCGGCCTCTGCGGCGTTTTTGACCAGTTTATGGCCTTCGTAAAAATCACTTAGTGCACCACAATCCGTCACATAATAACCATCAAAACCCCACTTCTCGCGCAAGACTTCTTGCATCAGGTAGGGATGTGCGTTGCAGGGAATCCCGTTGGTGCGATTGTAGGCGCCCATGACGCCTTCCACTTTCGCCTCTTTGACCAGCGCTTCGAAGGCAGGCAAATAGGTTTCCCACATATCTTTCATACTGCTTTCGGCATTAAATTCGTGCCGGAGGTTTTCCGGGCCGTTGTGGACGGCGTAGTGTTTGGCCAGGCCCGCAGCCTGCAGATATTGGGGATGATCGCCCTGTAATCCCTTAACGAATGATACGCCTATTCTGGAGGTCAGGAATGGGTCTTCGCCATAGGTCTCCTGTCCGCGGCCCCAGCGAGGATCCCGGAAAATATTGACATTGGGTGTCCAGAAAGTAAGGCCCTGGTATTTTTCTACTGCCCCATTTTGAACGGCCAGGTTATACTTTGCTCTGGCCTCCATGGAGATTGCCTGCCCGATCCGGTGCATCAAATCGGTATCGAAGGTGGCAGCCATGCCGATAGCTTGAGGGAAGATGGTAGCGGTGCCGTTTCTGGCCACGCCGTGCAGGCATTCATTCCACCAGTTATATTGCGGCACGCCCAGGCGCTCAATAGCCGGAGCGGCATCAATCAACTGACCGACTTTTTCTTCCAGTGTCATACGGGAGATGAGGTCCTCTACCCTTTTATCCATGGAAAGTTCCGGATTTTGGAAGGGAAAAGATTGTGCTTTCAAGGGTATGAAAGGAACAACTAATAGTACTAGAAGAAAAACTCGGTTGATCATATATTAAAGCCTTATGCCCGTTTTTTATTTAAAATTTAAACTCCGGATACGGATGGATCGTTTGAATACTCCCATCCTCCAAGTGAGTTAGCTCGGTCACTTTCACGGAACGCAGATGCGTCACCCCTTTTGACAGGCTGGAGTCGTGATAGAACAAATACCACTTACCTTCATATTTACAAATGGAGTGATGGGACGTCCAGCCCACTACCGGATTTAGGATTCTTCCTCCGTAAGTAAAAGGGCCGTACGGATTATCACCCGTTGCATAACAAATGAAGTGCGTATCTCCGGTTGAATAGGAGAAATAGTATTTTCCATCATGCTTATGCATCCAGGCAGCTTCAAAAAAGCGACGGTCATTATCGCCTGCCAGCAAGGCCTGGCCATTTTCGTCGAGTATCTTTATTTCCCTGGGTGTTTCTGCAAATTGCTTGAGGTCATCCGTCATCCTGGCCACAATGGGTCCTAGAGCAGCCTGGTCAGGCTCCGGCTCTTTATTATCAGGGCTGTACTGATTGTTCCGGTAGCTTTGTAATTGCCCGCCCCAAATCCCGCCGAAATACATGTAGTACGCTCCATCATCCTCCTCGAATACGGCGGGGTCAATGGAATAGCTTCCCTCAATGGCTTTAGGTTCCGGAATAAAGGGCCCAGTTGGGGAATCGCCTATTGCGACGCCTATTTGAAATATATCATCTTTACGTTTAGCAGGAAAAAAGAGGTAATATTTACCGTTTTTATGGGCGGCGTCCGGCGCCCACATCTGGCGCTCTGCCCAGGGGACATCCTTGACATGCAGCGCCACTCCGTGGTCGGTAGCTTTACCCAGTGGATGATCCATCGACAGGACGTGGTAGTCTTCCATTCCGAAATGATCTCCCAGATCGTTAAACGGGATGCCCGCATCAAAGTCATGCGATGGATAGATATACAACTTCCCGTCAAAAACATGAGCAGAGGGATCTGCTGTATATATGTGCGACACGACCGGCTGCGAAATGGCGTGCTGATCCAGTTTATCAAAATTGATGTGTTCTATGCTGTCTTCCGGCATTTTATAGATGTTTTGATGCTATAGTTTTGTGGTTTATAGATATTCAGCTTACGAATCCCTTCATTTCATTCCGGGCTTAGTAATCTTCCCATTCGTCCTTCCCATTCGACCTTCGACCTTCGACCTTCGACCTTCGACCTTCGACCTTCCCACTCGTCCTTCCCTACATTCTTCTGGCTAGTAACTCCTGCTCGATTTTATCCTCCATATTTTTATCGATCTCGTAAAAGAACAGTAAGACACAGCCTGCCAAAAATGGGATGGCCGGGTAAATACTCACGGATAATTTGATACCATTGATGGCTTCGGCGGATTGCTGAGCCAGTTCCGGATCGTAATCATAAGAGCCCAGTATACCCGTAACCAACGCCTGCCCGAAGGTTAATCCTAATTTCAGCCCCACCATCATGGCAGAGAAAATGATGGCCGTGGCCCGGCGATTGTTTTTCCATTCCGAAAAATCAGCCACATCGGCGATCATGGCCCAAAGGATGGGAATGGTGATACCATAGAAAAAGCCATGTAAAATCTGAGAAACAAAAACAAAGAGGATCGCTTCAGGCGGATAAAAAACGAAAGCAATGATAAAAAGCGTAGAAATGAATAAGCTTATGCCGAACACATTCCTTTTGCCGTATTTATCGGCCAATCGCTTGGAGAACATAATGCCGACGATCATGAAGATAATGCCTCCGGCATTGAATATACTGAAGCCGTAGGTAGCCGGGTTATCAAAATCGTTAAAGCCTACACTGCTCAAAAACTGGCTGATCTGCGCTTCACTGAGGTAGTTCTCGAAATAGTAGACATACATTCCACCTTTCATCGCCAGGGTCACAAAAACCAAGGTCGTCAGTACCAGCATGATTATCCAGGGTCGGTTGCGCATCAAATCGCTCAGGTCATCCCACAGGCTGTTCTTTTCTTCAGGAGGAGGAACAATTCGCTCTTTGGTTGTAAAGAACGTAATCAATAGCATGATCGATCCGGCTGTAGCCAGGTAGGTCATTACTTTTGAAAAGCCAATGGCCCGGTCGCCGCCGCCCACATAATCTACAAAAGGATACATCAACACCTGGACGATAAACTGAGCCACCATCACTGCCACGAAACGATAAGCAGAAACGCTGTTCCGTTCTTTCATATCCCCGGTGATCACCCCACTCAAAGCCGCATAAGGCAGGTTGTTGGCTGCATACAGGAACAAAAGCAAGGTATAGGTCACCACTGCATAAATGATTTTCCCCTGCTCCGAAAAATCCGGTGTACTAAACGCCAACAAAGATATTGCCCCTAATGGAATGGCCGTCCAGAGGATCCAGGGGCGGAATTTTCCCCAGCGGGAATTCGTTCTATCGGCCAAGGCTCCAATGAGCGGATTGAAAAACACGGCAGCTACCAGTCCGACAAAGAAAATAATGGGTGTCGCCACCTCCGGCTTCAGGCCGTATACGTCGGTGTAGAAGAAGGCCAGGAAAGTCAGTAAGGTTTGAAAAACCAGGTTGGCCGCCAGATCTCCGAGCGAGTACCCGATTTTTTCGCCTACGGAAAGCTTCTGTGAAATGTTATTCATGTTTGTTTATTTGTAAAGATAAGATGAGGAATGCGCCCTACGGACGCATTCCTCATCTTATCTTTAATATTAACTTATTCTGCTCTTTTTAATACCATGAGGCTATCAAAAGCCACCTTAGGTTCCTGATTTCTGTCAAAAAGAAGAGTATAATCCGTTCTTCCGCGGATGGGAAAGTTATTTTTCCAGGAATGTCCATCATCTACCCCCCAAAAAGTAACCCGGCTGATATTTTCATCATACTTTAGAAACAAGCGGAATATATCGGCATATCGCTTTCCAAGGCTGACGGCCACTGAATCGGGCAGGCCCTCCTGGTAAGGATCCATAATGTTGCCGCCTTCGAAATTTTGATTGACATCTGCACCACGCAGTCCCCAGGGAGTGGGTAGTACAGAAATGTCAACTTCCGTAAACATGACTTTTAGGCCTAGCGCTGAGAACTCCCGGATGGTTTTTTCGATTTCTTCGAGGGAAGGGGTATTCATGTAGAAATGTCCCTGGATACCCACGCCGTCAATTTTGGTGCCGTCAGCCTGAAGTTTTTTGATCATTTCGATACAGCCTGCTCTTTTGGCTGGTTCACAGAGGTTATAATCATTGTAGTACAGCTCAGCATCCGGATCGGCGGCGGCGGCCAGATCAAATGCCCTCTTCAGGTAAGCCTCTCCCATCGTTTTCAGAAAAATGGATTCGCGCAGGCTCCCGTCTTCATTCAAAGCTTCGTTTACGACATCCCAGCCGTGTACCCGACCTTTATATCGCCCCATAATCGTATTAATATGCTGCTCCATCACGGCTGCCATGGCTGCACTGTCAGCTATGTCATTTACCCAGGGAGCTGTTTGACTGTGCCATACCAGAGTATGCCCAACGATGTGCATATCGTTGGCTTCTCCTAATGCCACGAACTGATCCGGCAAGTCGAAATTAAAGGAATCACGGCCCGGGTGGATGTGCATCCACTTCATGATGTTCTCTGGAGTAATAGCATTAAACTGGGTCTGGATTAGTTCAGTAGCCTTGGCATTTTCTCCGGTAATATGTTGTGCGCCAAGTGCCGTGCCTATATAGAAATTATCTTCAAACACATTAGCCAGGGTGGCCGTCTCCGTGTCATCTTTGAAGCCTGCACTTGAAGAGGATTGTTGCTCGCAACTGTAGGCAAGTAGTACTATAGTAAGAATGGTGAAAAAACAATTTGGTCTCATTGAAAAGGGAGTTGTATAAAAATTAGATAACCTCTTACATATTGCTAATCTACAAAAAAAACAAGAACACGCAATCGATTGCGTGTAATTTTTGTAATTTAGTGCAGGGTGCAACTTTTGAGAGGTAAGAATTGTATACTAAACGAAAGTCGCAAAGCACAGCAACAGCTTGCAGGAACAAAGGCTGACCTCAGAATCTGTTAGCAAAATTCATTTTTATTCCAATTCTTTAAAATGGAAGAGAGAAAAAAAGGCTTAACGATCTATGACCTGGCAGAAGAATTAAAGCTTTCTCCTTCAACGGTTTCCAGAGCTTTAAATGATCATCACAGCATCGGAAAAAAGACGAAAAAAGCAGTTAAGAAACTTGCTAAGGAGAGAGGGTATCGTCCGAATGCCATAGCCTCTTCCCTGAGGACCAACCGGTCGAACACTATCGGCATCCTGGTATCCTGGATCAATAGACCTTTTATCTCTTCTCTGATCTCGGGGATCGAAAAAGAAGCAAGAGCCAAAGGGTATCAGGCCATCATTTCCCAATCGCACGACAGTACGGAACTAGAAATAGATAATTTGCAGGCCCTATACGATAGTAGAATATCGGCTCTAATCGTATCTCTGGCCATGGGAACCACTGATTACAGCCATTTTGACTTATTTAAGGATAGTGACATCCCGGTGGTGTTTGTGGACCGGATTCCGGACATGCTAAACATCAACAAGGTTCAGATCAATAATTTCAACGCAGCTTTTGAAGCAACCGAACACCTCATTGAGCAAGGTTGCAAAAGAGTTGCTCATTTTGGAGGCGCCAGTCACCAGAGCATCTACAAAGACCGAATGCTTGGCTATGTGGCCGCTTTGAAGAAAAACAATCTGGAAGTAGATGAAGCAATCATACTGAATGCCAATTCGCTGAGTGAAGAAGAGGGGACCCGACTCACCGAGTACGTTCTGAATATGGACAATCCGCCGGACGGCATTTTCTGCGCCAACGATAAGGCCGCTGTAAGTGCTATCCAATATGCGAAAAAGAGAGGCATCAAAATTCCCGAGGAATTGGCCATCATAGGATTTAATAATGACCCTATTTGTGAAATCATTGACCCTCCCCTTTCTTCGGTACACCACCCGGCTCAGGAAATGGGTAAGGCGGCCGTTCAGAAGGCTCTTTCAATGATCGAGCAAAATGGTACCTCAGAGACCAATAACAGGGTCATTCTAGATACCCATCTTGTAATAAGGGCTTCATCGAAAAGAAAATAAACTTGAGTCATTCCGAATTTTGATCTTGCCATTATTGAGGCTCTTTTTGGCACGCAGATACCGCAAATTGCGCAAATTTCAGAAATAGAATCACCGAGATGAGCGGTATTTGCCCATGCGGGCCCTTTCTGGGCGTGAAGCTAATCGCCAAATCGAAATTATTAGACCATTTTCTACATCCTTAAAAAAATTCGGGAAAAATTCGGGATGACTCATGTTTCTTTCTTATAAATACATACTCAGTAAACGTTCATATTTCTCCTGCTGCCCGCTGATCATTTCAGGCTCCCCCTGTTGTTTCGCATGTTGTACTAAATCTTCCAGACTGGATTGCCCTTTTTCAAAAGCAGCCCCCTTACCCGAATCAAAAGAAGCGTATCGGTCTTTTCTCATTTTTTTGAACGGGCTATTCTCCAGCAAATCGGCTGCCGAGAGGAGTGCTTTGGCAAAGATGTCCATACCGCTGATGTGGGCGATGAACATATCTTCCAGGTCGGTTGAGTTGCGCCGTACTTTGGCATCAAAGTTCACGCCGCCTTTCCCTAGTCCGCCTGCTTCCAGCATCACTATCAGCGCCTGGGCAAGCTCAAAAGTGTCAATAGGGAATTGGTCGGTATCCCAGCCGTTCTGGTAATCTCCGCGGTTGGCGTCGATGCTGCCCAAAACACCGCTATCGGCCGACACCTGGAGTTCGTGCTCAAAAGTATGGGCAGCCAGGGTGGCATGATTGACCTCTATATTCAATTTAAAGTCATCCATCAGGTCATATTCACGAAGGAAGGCAATGCAGGTGGCCGCATCAAAATCGTACTGGTGTTTGGACGGTTCCATCGGCTTAGGCTCGATCAGGAAGGTACCTTCGAAACCGTTCTTTCTGGCATAATCGCGCGCCATGCCGAGGAAGGTGGCCAAGTGATCTTTTTCCCTTTTCATATCCGTATTCAACAAGGACATATATCCTTCACGACCACCCCAGAATACGTAGTTTTCTCCACCAAGTTTAATGGTGGCGTCCAATGCATTTTTAACCTGAGTGGCCGCATACGCTACTACATTAAAATCCGGATTAGTGGCCGCGCCGTTCATATATCTCGGATTAGAGAACAGATTAGCCGTTCCCCAGAGCAGCTTAATGCCTGTTTCTTCCTGTTTCTTTAGTGCATAATCGGTGATGAAATCCATTCTTTTACGGCTTTCATCGATGGAGTCGCCCTCGTCGATGAGGTCCACGTCGTGAAAACAATAAAAAGGGATGCCTAACTTTTGGATAAATTCAAAGGCTGCATCCATTTTATCCTGAGCTCTTTTATAGGGATCAGCAGATTCATTCCAGGGCAAGATGCGGGTGCCCGGGCCAAAGGGATCGTTTCCGGTACCACAGAAGCTATGCCAGTAGGCTACGGCAAATCTAAAGTGCTCTTTCATGCTCTTACCTAGTACCATCTGGTCTTCTTTATAATGAGAGAAGCCCATGATTTCTTTGGAGTTGGGGCCTAAATATTGGATTTTGTCAATTCCAGGAAAATATTCTTTTTTCATTACTATGCGGTTTTCGTATTGTTTTGTAAAAACTGATTTAATTGTTCTTTCCATTTTTTATACAACTCCTTATACACTCCTTGTCTGGCTCGATTTGGCTCATAAACAGATAATCTCTTTAATTGGCCAAAGACTTCTTTCAAGCCCAGTTCACCACTGCCTACCAATGCTCCTCTGGCTGCTCCAAGAGCTCCGTCGGTATCGTATAGTTCGATGGGGGCGTCGCTAAGAGTAGCCAGCACTTCTCCAAAAATAGGACTGAGGAACATATTAGCCTGGCCGGCCCGAATAACTTTAAGAGGAATGTTATTTTCTTCAAAAGCTTCCATTCCGTAAATAAAGGAGTACACGATTCCTTCCTGGACAGCGCGGTATAGATGAGCGGGGGTGTGCACATTAAAGTTAATCCCGTTCAAACTACTTCCCAATTGGGCATTCCCCAACATTCTTTCGGCTCCATTGCCAAATGGGAAGAAGTGCAGTCCATCGCTTCCCGGCCCCACATGCCGGGCTTGCTCATTCATAGAAGCATAATCCTGAGCTGCCGTCCATTTATGCGCCCAAGAATTAGCAATGCCGGTGCCGTTGATGCATAGCAGCACACCTATTCGCGGGTCCTCTTTGGTATAATTTACGTGAGCGAAACTGTTCACTCGTTGGGAAGGATCAATAAATAACTGGTCAGACACTCCGTAAACCACACCGGAAGTACCTGCTGTGGCGGCTATTTCTCCAGGCTCCAGCACATTCAGAGAAAAGGCATTATTGGGTTGATCACCGGCCTTGTAGGTAACTTTCGCAGCCGGAGATATATTCAGGTCATCGGCTACAATGGGGCTCACCGTGCCGTGGTCCTCGAAGGATCCTTTGACCGGCGGCAGGATGTTCTCCGAGAAGCCGTAATATTCCATCAGAGGTTTACTGACCCCCTTATCTTTAAAGTCATAAAAAACGCCTTCGGAAATACCGCTGATGGTGGTACTCAGCTCGCCGGTTAGTTTGTAGGAAATGTAATCGCCCGGCAGACAAATGCGGTAGATTTGCTCAAAAACATCGGGTTCATTGCCCTTTACCCAGGCCAGCTTGGAAGCGGTAAAGTTGCCCGGACTATTGAGCAGATGATTAAAGCCGTAATCACGACCTAAGTCTTCCAGGGCCTGCTCGCCAATCTCAACGGCCCGGCTATCGCACCAAATAATGGAAGGCCGAAGCGGCTGGCCGGTTTTGTCAAGGCAAACCAATCCGTGCATTTGATAGGCAATTCCGATATACCGGATTTGCTGCGTATCTATCCCAGCTTCCTCATTCGCCAACCGATAGGCCTCCCGAAAGGCGTCCCACCACCAATCGGGTTCCTGTTCTGCCCAGCCGGGTTGCTTGGCGATCATAGTCATTTCTTTTTGAGGATAATGCGCAGATCCGGCTGCTTTGCCGGATTCATAGTTGTAGATGGTTACTTTAACCGATGAGCTTCCGACGTCAATCCCAAGACTGTACATATATATCTTTTTTGGTGGTTGTTAAATTTGTTGCGATACTAGTGTGTATGTGTACTGACAGACGCATTAAATTAGTAACTGATGTTACCTTTAGCTTTGTTTTTAACCAAAAGTGGTTAAAAACAAAGCTAAAGGTAACATCAGTTAGTAAATAAAGTAAAGATAAGTCTTAAGTTCTATTTTACGCAATCGATTGATTTGTTTTTAAAGCGCTTCCCCTCATTTTCTAGTTCATGATGCACATAATAGGTGAATAAGCCAGATAATGGAATAATTGATGCCTGATTACTGACATTTTAAGTTTGTCATGAGAAAAAAAGAGTCTTTTCAGAAATTTAGTCCTAACTTTAAGCAATCGATTGTGAAATTTATTAAACCACCGTTTTAAATGAAAAAGAAAAATTTACTCCTACTAACACTCATCGGTATATTGACTCTTGCAGGCCAGACACTTTGTGCTCAAAATGCTCCAATTATAATAGAAGCAGAGGACGGCAGCCTAGGTGCTGACTTTGAAGTCGCTGAAGATGGAGATATCAAATATATTTCAATTACATCGACTGGAGCAGGTGACAGCCCAGGAAGCGCGGCCAGAGTCGCTTCTTTTGAAGTCACTTTCCCCGCTGCTCAAATATATGATCTCTACATCCGCTTCAGAATTGGATCCGGCACCTTTGATGATGACAGTTTTTTTTATGGCAACGGCTTTGGTGAAAAATCTCCGAATATGGGTGACGAGTGGACCCGGGTCAACAATATAGCCAATATTGGGTATGCTGCTATGGGAGAAACTGTGGGAGGAGAAGGAGCTGCGGGTAGCAATGTTTGGAAATGGATCAATCTATCCGAATTCTACGGCGATGAAGCCCCGCTTATGTTTGAGGTTTCGGAAGATGGACTAAGCCAGACTTTCCAAATCGGTGCCAGAGAAGATGGACTCGATATCGACAAAATTGCTTTTGCACGAAGTGATTATTTCTTTACAGTCAGCAATTTGGATAATGGAGAGGAAGGCTCTTCAATGGAGGGCCCCGGCATCCTTCCAATTGCCCACGGTGCTTCCAAATTCCTGGGTTGCATATACAGTACATCTCAAGTCATCAATTTCACCCAATACTGGAATCAGGTAACGCCTGAAAATGCTGGAAAATGGGGAAGTGTGGAAGCAACTCGGGATAATATGAACTGGACCGGAATGGATGCAGCCTACAAATTGGCTAAAGACAATGGGTTCCCCATCCGATTTCACGTTTTAGTTTGGGGCAACCAACAACCCAGCTGGATCGAGAGTTTACCGGCCAATGAGCAGCTGGAAGAAATAAAAGAATGGTTCCAGGCCGTAGCTGACCGCTACCCGGATCTTGATTTTGTCGAAGTGGTCAATGAAGCTTTGCATGATCCTCCCCGGGGTGCCAGCAATGGTAATTATATAGAAGCCCTGGGAGGAGACGGGGCCTCTGGCTGGGACTGGATACTGGAAGCCTTCCGACTGGCCCGCCAGTACTTCCCCAATGCCAAACTTGCAATTAATGACTACAATATTATCAACACCAACACCAATGTCACCAGATACCTCGAGATTATTAATCTTTTAAAAGCGGAGAACCTCATAGACCAGATTGGGTTTCAGGCCCATGCCTTCTCCACCGGAGGAAGCACCAGCCAAATGCGCAGCAATCTGGATCGACTGGCAGAGACCGGTCTGCCTCTTTTCGTAACAGAACTGGACATTGACGGGCCAAGTGATCAGAAGCAACTGGAAGACTATCAGCGAGTTTTTCCCATTTTCTGGGAGCACCCTGCTGTGGAGGGGATTACACTTTGGGGATACCGGCCCGGCTTATGGCGTACGGATCAGAAAGCATATCTTATTGATACGGATGGTGTGACGGAGCGTCCGGCCTTGGAATGGCTCCGTTCATATGTGGCGGGCACCATAACGAGTACGCACGAGCAAAAAACAGCCCGGCACATCCGTGTATATCCCAATCCGGTAAGTTTTGGAGAATTTACAGTGGAAGGAATGGAGCAATTGGAAAGAGTAGAACTCTATGATTTCAGCGGCAAGCGGATCTGGTCAACAGTACCTGCGAGTAATCGCATTCGTTTGGAACGTAGCCTGCCATCGGGGATGTACATCTTGCAGTTGTATGATGAGCGCTTTGCTTATGCCAAGAAGTTGTTTATAGAGTGATGCCCCTGGCATCACTCTATTTTAATTTTTACTGGTCTCCAAAGGAAATGCCGGTTGCCCGGGCCACCTTTACAAGGTAATCATGCTCCGGATCTACAAATTTATTTCCTTTCACGGCATCTTCTAAGGGCACACTGGTAATCATATGGTTCCTATAAGAAACCATCTTCCCGAACTCTCCTGCTTCAATCAATTCGAATGCCTTGACACCCATCGCAGTCGCCAGAATACGGTCAAAAGCAACGGGTGTACCACCCCGCTGGATATGTCCAAGGGTAGTAGTGCGGATTTGAGGTTGGCAGCCCTCTTCTTCCAACTCCATACGCAGGTAATTACCGATCCCGCCCAGTTTTATGTGCTGATCGCCGATATCACCTGAACGACGTCCCACAACCGTTCCATCTTTCGGTATGGCCCCTTCGGCGATAACAATATTTACGAAGCCCTTACCCTTGCGGTAACGGGTATTGATCTTTTCCAAAATAACTTCAGGGTCATAGGGGATTTCCGGAATCAGGCAGATCTCAGCTCCGCCTGCGATGGCCGTGTGTAAGGCAATCCAACCGGCATGACGGCCCATGACCTCCATAATCATCACCCGGTGATGACTTTCGGCAGTAGTGACCAACTTATCAAAGCATTCGGTGGCTATTTGAACGGCCGTGGAAAAACCAAAGGTCAGGTCGGTTGCTTTCAAGTCGTTATCGATCGTCTTAGGTGCTCCGACGATGTTCAAGCCCTTTTCAAACAGGGCCTGGGAGATCTTCTGGCTACCATCGCCGCCAATATTTACGACGGCATGAAAGCCCAGATGTTTAATACGATCAACCAATTCCTGGGTACGGTCAATTTTCTTCCAGGTACCGTCTGGCTGTTTCACCGGGAATTCCAGAGGGTTGCCTTTATTGGTCGTTTTGAGGATGGTACCACCTTTTACGTGAATGCCGGCTGTGAGCTTGGAAGTTAATTTCACCAGTTCCGGAGGGTCATTCAATACGCCGTTGAAGGCCATTTTGCTTCCCCAAACCTCCCAGCCACCTGCTTTTTTGGCGGCCTTGGTGACGGCCCGTATGACGGCGTTCAGACCGGGGCAGTCGCCGCCGCCGGTGGAGATGAGTATTTTTTTGTTCATGTTTTGTCTTGATTTTTTCCCATTTTTAAAAATAGTTAATAAAACCCAGACATTTGAGACGCCATTCAAACTAAATCATTGGAACCTGGGGCTTCAATCTCCAGAATATCAGCCGTCAATTGTTCTGGTAAGGGTGCCGGCACTTTTACCCAAACCTCCCCGCTTTTGACATTTCCTGTAACCACTCTGTAAGTATATGAGTCTTTAGTATAGTGCCGGTCAAAACTATATTCATTGCGAAGATGATAATAACTCACTGATGTTACGTATGTTTTGAGATAAGTGCCGAAAGAAACCTTGTTTTCGTCGGATAAAACCGTCAACCGAACAAAGAAGTCAATATTTTCCCCTATACTCTTTTTGCAACTATTACCTATGTGAAAGCTCCTTATTACTAAAACCATTAATACCTTTCATCCGATGATCACCAAAAATCACCTCGCTCAGTTGGCTACCATCACCGCTTTATGGGTATTAGCAGGTTTGCTAACGGCCTTGTATGAATATTTCTTCCTGGCCAATTACCCTGGGGTGCTGGAGACGCAGCCCATGCAGGAGTTTAGTTTGCAAAAAAACGTGGTAGCTGCAATGGGAGGCTTGTTTGTGGGGAGCCTCTTGTTTGGCTTACTGGAGCTGTTTTATTTCCAAAGAAAAGTTGTCCGAGAAAGGTTTTGGGTAGCCATACTCAAAAAGGTAGCACTCTATTCGGTCCTTTTATTCGTCCTATTAGCGGGTATTTCCTTTGCTTTTAACAGCGTGCTTTCGGACCGCAGCATAGCCGACCCCATTGCCTGGCAAAAAACGAGGGTCTTTATCACCTCTATCGCATTCTGGCATCCGGTTTTTCCGGTACTGACCCTGGCCTTACTTTCTTCTTTTCTGCTTCAACTATCCGAACGCTTCGGCACCAACGAAATGTGGAAGATGTTCTCGGGTAAGTATTTCAATCCCAAGGAAGAAGAACGCATTTTTATGTTTTTAGACCTCAACCACTCTACCACCATTGCTGAAAAGCTGGGGAATGAAAAGTTTTACGGCTTCCTGAACGACTTTTTCCATGACATTGCAGGGGTTATTACGCAGCATAAAGGGGAGGTCGTGGAATACGTGGGCGACCTGGTGGTCATCAGCTGGTCTTTCCCGGCCGGCTCCACCGAGACTCGCTGCCTGAACTGTTACCGGGATTTTGAGAAGGTCATCCACCGCAAAAGAGAAACCTATATCACCCGCTACGGCACGGTCCCCCAATTCAAAGCGGCCGTTCATTGCGGGGAGGTGATGATCGGAGAAATGGGTAAGATTAAAAAATCGATCAAATTCTCCGGCGACGTACTTAACACAACCGCCCGGGTAGAAAAGATTTGTGGCAGCATCGGCGCAAAGATGGTCATTACCGACAACCTGATGAACTTATTGAGTGACCCTCCATATCCCCTCGAAAAAGTAAGTAATGTGAGCCTGAAGGGGAAGGAAGCGCCTATTGATGTGTATAAGGTGGTGGTGTGAGCAAGTTTCTTTTACTTAACCTCCAATATTTCACGAAGGCGAATATCCTTCGACGAAGCCCCTATCATAATTCTAAAGGTCCCAGGCTCCACTACCCTATCCATCTCCTGATTGAACATGCTCAATTCATCCGGACCTAAAGTAAAAGAAAGTGTTTTCTGCTCGCCTGCTTCTAGGGAAATGCGCCAAAAGCCTTTCAATTCTTTTACCGGCCTGGCTACGGAGGCTAGCTCATCACGGATGTAAAGCTGTACTACTTCATCGCCTGATACCTGACCGATGTTTTTCACTTTGCAGCTTACCCGGACGGTTTCATCTGTACCTATTTGTTTTTTATTAAATGCTAAATCCGAATATTCAAAGGTCGTGTAAGTCAGGCCATAACCAAACGGGAATAAGGGTTGGCCAGTCAAATTGTAGTAGTCATCTCCTCGTCCGGTTGGTTTATGATTGTAAAAAAGTGGACACTGCCCTTCATGAACCGGAAAAGTAATCGGCAATCTTCCAGCTGGGTTTTCATCGCCAAATAATACATCCCCCAGGGCATTACCGCCGTTTTCCCCAGGATACCAGGCCATCAAAATGGCATCGACCTCATCCATCCAATTAGACATAGTAATAGCACTTCCGCCGACTAATACCACGACCGTCGGTTGGCCCGTAGCAGCCACAGCCCGGATCAGTTCTTCCTGATGTCCCGGCAGGCCCAGCAAGGCGCGGTCCTGAAACTCGCCTTCATGAATGCCGGCCACAACCACTGCTACCTCGCTTTCTTCTGCGATCTTTACAGCTTCGGCTATTTTTTCTTTCCAATCATCCTCTGTCAGCATGTCCCAAACCAGCTTGATCCGGGCATTACCTTCCGATTCGAAAAACTCCACTTTCAAATCGTATTCTTTGCCAGCCTCAAACGTAAAGTCTTTCAGTAAGGTTCGGTGTGAACGTTTGATCCAGTTGTCGATCAGCAATTCGCCATCCAGATACAATCGATAGCCGTCATTACCTTCTATGCCAATTTTAAAAGTACCAGATTTGGGCGCTTTTAGGCGGCCTGTCCACCTCACGGAATACCAATCATAGGCCAGGCTTGGGTTGGGTGAGAATAGCGTCCAGCCAAATTGGAGTTGTAGGTCGGTGCGACTAAGCTTGGGTGTACCTTGTAAGTGAATGTTATCAAAATACTCCCCTTTTAATCCCTTATTTGTTTGGCCGTTTTCTGTGAAAGATAAGTGGTCGGAATCGATGGTCTCGTATGCATGAGCATGCAGGTCTACACCTTCTGCATATACGACTTTTTCCGGGCCTACCCTATCGACCATCCCGTCATAAATGGAAACTACTTGATTACCCGGGCCACTGTAGCCTCCCAGGCGGGCCGCTTTGACGTCGTAGCCGATCAGGGCTAGCTTTTGGATGTCGTTATTAAAGGGTAAAACCTTGTTTTTATTTTGTAATAAAACCATGGATTTGGCTGCTACTTTTCTTGCCAGTGCTCGATGATCCGGATGCCCATTCCACTTCGCAGCTTCCTTTGGTTCTACATATGGATTTTCAAAAAGACCTAACTCAAATTTAGCTCTCAACACCCTGTTCACCGCTTCATCAACGGCTTGGGGGTCTACCATGTTTTTTTCATAAGCCTCCCAAAACAGGGTATAGTGATCATAAGAAGTCTGAAAAATGACATCCAGACCGCCTTCCACGGCATCTTCCGTTGCTTCAGCATAATCAGCGGCCGTAAAATGAAGAACATTTGCTCCGCCGGTCGCTCCTGCATCGGAAATAACAAAGCCGTCAAAGTCCCATTCCTTCTTCAACTTCTGACGAAGCAACCAATTGTTGGAGCTGCTTGGTGTACCGTCTAAAGAGTTGTAAGCAGTCATGATGGAGCGGGCACCGGCTTGCGTAATAACGGCCTTGAATGCCGGCAGGTAAATTTCCTCCAGCAATCTTTCGTTGAAGTGAATGGGATAACTATCGCGGCCACCATCGCCTACATTGGCTATAAAGTGCTTAGGTGTTGTGATAATGCCTGCTTTTTCCATAGGTTGAATAAACGACAAGGCCATTTGTGTGGTGAGATAAGGATCTTCGCCATAAGTTTCTTCGGTACGTCCCCATCGCACATCCCGGGCAATGTTCAGTACCGGAGAGAGGATCTGCCGGATCCCTCTCGATCGGGTTTCGCGAGTAATGGCTCGACTGACTTCACTGACCAGGGAGGTATCCCAGCTAGCGGCCAGTGCAATCGCTTGTGGGAAAGCCGTCGCACCGTCGCGTACCAGTCCGTGCAGGGCTTCGTCAAACGGGATGATCGGGATGCCGAGGCGGGTTTCTTCCACGAAATAACGCTGGATGTCATTGATGAGGGCGGCCACATCATCGGCCGGGCCGGAGCTGCCGTATTCCAGCATTTGTCCGGCAGCTTCTGCCTGCTTTCCTTTAGCAGCTACCTGAAAGCCGAAGATGCCGTGCCGGTATTTTTCTTTTCCATCGCTCAAGTCACCAGGGATCATGAACATTTGCCAAAATTTTTCTTCGAGGGTCATCCTGCCTAGGAGATCTTCGACTCGTTGGTCAATGGGGAGAGAAGGGTTTTGGTAGGGAAAAGACTTTTGCCCTAAAACGGCTAAAAACCCAAAAGTAAAAACAATTGAGAGGCTAATCTGTCTGGATATCATGCAGTAAATTTAAAGTAAAAACATGAGTCATTCCTTATTTTTAAAAAAGGATTTAAGAAAATAGCCTTTTCAACTAAACCTTGATTTTCAGTTAGTTGCTCGTTGTCCGTTGCTCGTTTAATCGCGGACAACGAGCAACGAGCAACAAAAACTAAATAATTGAAAAGCAAAGCTTTATATATTGCCTCAAAAATTCGGGAGGATTCATGTTTTCACTTTGAATGACTACTGTTTTATCACCTTTTTTCTAACCATCCCTTCTGTACTTTTCCATTCCAGGAGATACACGCCCTTTGAAAGGGTATCCAGATCGATCACATTAGAATTACTTTTAAGGACGACTCGTCCCATTTCGTCGTACAGAATGGCTTTCCCTTTAGCCTCCGTATTTATGGTGATGGTTTGAGAAGCAGGATTTGGATAGATGACGAGAGAAGGGGTATTTGAAGTATCCGGCGGGCCGAAATCATCAAAAATCTTACTGGTAATTTCATCAAAGTCTATCCGGTCGTCATACTCAGCATTATAATAACGGGTATGCGTCAATCCGATAAAAGCTTCCGTTCCGCCGTGATTATAAACACCAAATTGTGGCCCGGAATAGGTTTCATCAGGTGTAGTATTGGCCGGGCCTTCTGCCAAAGTATGGCCGTTCAACGACACCTTGAAATAGCCATCGGCATGGCTGAAAACGGCTACTACCAAATGGTTGTAAGAACCAAGTACCTGGCCCGTTTTGACCCAATCCTGGCCGAAAGCTTTGATCACCACCGAGCCGTTCTCAAGATCCTTTTCGCTGGGCCATTGGCTATCTCCCTTCAACTCGACGTCCAAGTCGGGGCCGTCTTTTCCTTTGTTAAAGCGTTGGAAAATAGTGACAGGGCCGCTTAGCTGAGGCAGATCATCTACCTCAAACTCAAATTCATAGATCTGGGTATGTCCGTAGGTGACCTGTCCGAGAGGGCTTTCCCTAAGTTCCGCGCGTTTTTGCAACCAAGTTGGATAGTCGCTGACATCCTCGTTACCGTCGGTGTGAAAAGACAGGCCACGATCATTTAAAACGATTCGGTTATCCGGGGCGTTTGCAAAAAGATCATCAAAAAGCGGAGAGTTGAGCTCAATTTTGTCGGTAAATTTGAGCGAACGATTGGGGAGGTCTTTCCAGAAAACCTGGGTTTCACCTACTAAGTTTTGCGAGCTACAAAAATTAATGGCCCACAATACTGATAAACAAATTAAACCAAGGATTTTTTTAGAAGCGAACATACAGTCGAATTATAGGGATAAAAAATGCTGCGTATTTTTTCCAATACTGTTATGGTCGACTATTATCTTCTTTTAAGGTAAAAAGGGAAAGGAGGGTAAATGTTCTTGAGACTTCAATATTAACTGTTTTTTCTTTTATTCATTGTATGCTCCTCTGTTAATTTTAATGAATACATTGGGGCCTGTAGGTCCTTGCATGGAAAATTGAATTATCCTTACCACAGGGGCAGGCCTGTTAAGTTCTTCAATTCTGAGCTCCAGCGGAGCGTTATATCGGTAACTATGGCTAAAATGCATACTAGAAAGCTCCAGCGGAGCGTCATATACTGGCTATCAGGGCAGCTTATATGACGCTCCGCCGGAGCTTTGGATCAGTACCCCGGACTCTGTTACCGATATATCGCCTCTCCGAGGCTCTTGATAATTAGAACTTAACAAGCCTGCTCGTCGAGGGAAGATAATTTTTCAAACTTCAATGCACGGCCCTAGCGGCCCCAATGTATTCATCAATACCTTCTAATCACATTCCCATACGCATCTTTCACTACATACTCTGTATCGTATCCGCCCATGGCGTGGATGATGCTCATGGTAGTGTTGTGCATCGTGTTCTGCATTTGGAGTTGGGTCTGGAAACTCTGATTGGAAGCATTCGTGAACTGCGCAACTACCTGCTGGACCTGATCCTGAGGGTAGGTAGGAGCCGTGCTTTGGTAGCGATAGGTCTTTTGCACTTGCGCACCTTTTTCGTCTTGTAGCTGTATGGTAAAATACTGCCCGCGTGCAAAATCGACGATCGGCAGCTCCACTATGTTCCCATAATTGGCAAAAGCCAGGACCAATTGATCTCCTTTTACGCCCCAAATACCATAGGACTGCTGCTGAGGTGTTTGGGCTTCAAAGTATTCCGAAGCGCTCAGCAAAATCTTCTCATTTTCTTCGGCACAAAAATATATGCCACTGAATTCGGCATTACTAACAGCGCCGGCAGTATTGTTCTGAGCAGCGGAGAGTGTATTGGCCTCGCCTTGGTAAGTGTACCACCAGGTTTGTCCGCTTTCCGTATCCGTCATCAAAAAGCCCTGGCCTGGAGTCAATTGGGAAATAGAATATACTTGTTGGCCTCCATCATTAAAAGTACACCTCAAAGTACTTCCGTTAAAAGTGTAACTACCCGCTGCATTGAGTCCTTTAGCAGCCCAGTGGATCAGAAAGTTTCCGTTTTGGTCAAAAACGGCGGTTTCGTCATCTGTTTCGGTATGCCACACCCCGCTGAGGGTCTGAGCATGTGTAAGGGAGATAGTACTGATAAGGAGGAAAGACAAAAATAGAGTTTTCATAATGGTTTGATTTTTTTAATGAATAACATAAAGGTAAGCGCCCTCCCCTTCCACCATTATCAGTGATGTTGCAAAGATTATCGCATTTGTCGCACGCATTTTTACGCCTAATCGCTTGCGACATTTTTAACAATAATTGCAACATGATCAAAAACATCTTCTTTCCATCTGCCGCATCTTTGTTCCAGACAGTATTCAAAAAGTATTCAGCCATACAGGCATTCAGAAAACCTAAGTACAATGAAAAAGTATTGCTTCCTATTAGCACTGGCAGCTATCGTTATGATCAGCTGCTCGTCACCCGAAAAACCAGCTGAAAAAACCGCTGAAGAAAACATGCCCACGTCGGTTTCGGAAATTCCCGAGACTAAACCCCAGGAAGTGGCCATCATTGAAACGCCGGCAAACAATCCCGATACCCTTTCTTCTGCTTACCGCCCCTCTGCACGCGCCTATCAGCAGGAAGGTCATTACAATGTATATAAAGGTAAGATCGGAAGTTTGCCGGTGACCTTACACCTGATCCGCTCAGAGCGGTACCTTGGAATAGATGCCGAATTGAAGGAGTTCATTCACGGCTATTATTATTACGATAAATACCAGCATCCCATTCATCTGGTACAATATCATCCCGAACAGGATCAGACTGCATTGAAGGGAAAGGTAGTCTTGTACGAAAGATACCAGAGTATGGAAAACCCGAAACTCGTCGGTGAATTGGATGACTATAACAATCGTTTCACGGGCTTTTGGGAAAACGATTTTACCGGTAAAAAACTGCCTTTTGAACTGATCAAAGAGTTCAACCTTATGGAAGCGGCGAACCTGAATGAATTCCATGTGGGGGATTATATTGAACTGAATTCTGGGAATCCCGAATCGCCCAAAGTTGCCTGTAACTTGTCTATGCTTTTCCCGAGCGAGTACAACGACCTGGAAGGTGTATGGGAGAGCTGTTACGAACTGATCGTACCCGAAATGACCGGCGAGTCGGCCAGACCTTACCGCGATAACCCCCTGGAAAAACTTCGGAATGTCCGCGCGGAGTATTTGAAAAAACACCTGGAGAAATATCCCAGCGAAAAAGACTACTACGCTCATTTCAACGAGCTGAGTCGCTACATGAGCGTCTTGTGGAATGAGGACGAACGAATCTGCTTTGGATTTTTCACGCACTCCTATACCGGCGGCGCTCATGGCAATCATCAAACCCAGTACGTCAACATGAATCTGCGCACTGGCCAAATCCTGACACTGGACCACATTTTTTCCGAAGGATATAAAAAACCTTTATCGGAGGCCCTGGAACGAGCAGCCAGGCGCACTTTCAAGATCCCGGCCGACCAAGCCTTAACGGAGGTATTGACAGTAGAGATCTTACAGCCGACCGAAAATTTTGTGCTCACTAATAAAGGCATCCTCTTCAGCTATCCGCCTTACGAGCTGGGGCCTTATTCACTGGGACAGGTGGACTTGTTTGTGCCTTTTGAAGAGGTGAAGGGGTATCAAAAGAAGTAGTTCTCGTTTGGAAAAAAGGCCTTCGCCTTTTTCCCAAAACTTAAAACATAACATTCTCACATTAATCAAAATCAATCAAATGAAACAAGCATTCAATTTCAAAGGAACATTCCTGGCTTTGATTAGCCTCTTTTTTCTCACAACCGCCTGCCAGGTAGGCGTTAACAGTGACCTGATCACCGGCCTGACTTATAATTACCAGGGACTGGGCGTGGAAGAGGTCGTACTATCCCTGGACGGGCAGCGCCTACAAAGCAATGAGTTTGCCAGTCAAAGCCAGGTGTACATGAATTTTCTGGGAGTCAACGGATTCAAACAAGAAAACGGGAAAGTATTTCCAGGCTTATCCGTCAAGGTAACCGACCAGGCAGGTAATACCATTTTGGAAGCTGCGGACCTCTTTACGCAGTATGAGACCGAAGGCCTGGCGGCTCAAAACGCCCAGGAACTGTCCTCTAACCTGACCATCGGCGCCCCTATGGAAGTCGGCAACAGCTACAACTGGGCCGTAAAGATCTGGGACAAAAGGGGGGAAGGAAGTATAGATGCAAACATGGATTTTTCCGTGAATTAATCATCCAAAACCAGGTAAGCCTTTTTTAATCGAACAAAATTTTTCATCTAAAAAAATCAAGCACCATGAAAACGATAAAAATATTCAGCTTTTTCTTGTTCATCCTGTTTTTAAACACACAATTAGCCACAGCCCAGAACGGTGGCAACCACAACTGGAAATATTCCGCCAAGCGCATTTCTGTAGGGGAGATCTATGTTTCCCTGGACGGAGAAGCTTATCTGGGCGATCAATTTCCTTTGGGAAGCACTGTAAAATTCGTTTTTGACGAAATGAGCGGCTACACCTACCAAAACGGCAGGGCCTTTCCTCAAATCGCCATGCGGGTATTGGAAAACAGCCCCAGCCGCCGCGTGGTCATGCAATACGGCAATTTGCTGAAGGAGTATCAGTATTCCGGTTTAACACCTAATGCAGCCACCCAGCTAAGTACCAGCCTGACCGTCGGCGAGCCGATGATGCAGGGCGGAAGGTATATCTGCGAGATTACCATTACGGAAGGAACTGGAAAAGGAAGAGTAGACCTGGAATACCAGTTCGAAGTCGTCTCTAAGGGTGGCTACACCAGCCAGACGGTCTCCAACTCTCCATTCCTTTACGACACCAATGAACTTTCGCTGGAGGAAGTAGCGCTGGAGGTCAACGGACAGCCCTATTACAATACCGACCTGCCGATCAGCCAGAAGGTCGATATGGTTTTCAAAGGTATCAATGGGTTTTCTTCTTTCAGCGGCAAGGTGTTCCCGGGTATGGCCATCCGGGTAAGCGATCGATTTGGCAATGTGGTGCTGAATGAAAGCGACTTGTTTGCTTCCTACAACCAGAACGGGCTTTCCTGGCAGCGGGCTCAGCGACTCGTTTCCAGCCTAACCATCGGTAATCCCATGAAACTGGGGGGACAATACATCTGGGAGGTACGCATCTGGGATAAAAAGGGAGCCGGCAGAACAGTCGATGCCGTATTGAATTTTACAGTCATTCAATAATAATATTCTGTATGAGGGAAAAAACTTCGTTTTTTCCCTCATAATAACCGATCCTTATGGAAGACAAGCAACAAAAACTCCGTCTCTGGCTGGACGACCTGCAAAGCCGCAGCTGGCAATTGGAGCTGGTGGTTTCCGGGCTTTCCATTGCCCTGCTTCTCCAGCTCAGAACGCCCCTCATCCAGCTGGCCGACAACATCCTGATTTATTCTTCTGATCAGCTGATCCTGCAGGGCGTGATGAATGTAGTAGGCTTGCTGGCCGGGCATGCCTGGCTGTTTGTCACGATTAATCTCATCATTTTGGTCATTCTTCGGGGCATGTGGGTCGGTGCGATAGGCTTGCGCACGCTTTCTGACCGCATTCATTATGAGTCGCTCGGGTACACGGAGTCTTTTACCCAATACTTAAAGAACAAGGTGCCGACTTATGACCGGTATGTAGAAAAAATGGATGAGATCCTCAGCATCATTTTTTCCTTCACTTTTTTAGCCATCCTGATGATCCTGTCGATCTGCCTGGGCTTACTTGCACTGTACACTGGCATGCAGCTAATCATTTGGCTCACCGGTTGGGTCGGAATTCCACTTTTAGAAACCGTCCCCAAGCGCATCTGGCAGATCCTTTTTCTCTCTTGTGCGGCACTTTACGCTCTTGATTTTATCACTTTAGGTTGGGTAAAAAAGAGGAAAAGCTGGTTTGGTTGGTACCATCCGGTTTATCGATTTTTCAGCTGGGTTACGCTCTCGGCCTTGTACCGGCCCTTGTATTACAATCTCATCAGCACTCGTTTGGGACGAACGGCTGCCTATTTGATCCTGCCTTATATTATTGTGCTGAATATGATCGGCTATGTCCGGTTTTTCGAAACGCCTTATTTCTATTATGGCAGCAGTCCGCACAGTCTGGTCAACAGCTTTTACGACGATGAGCGAAAGCAGGCCGGTACGGCTACTACCATCTCCATCCCCTCTAAGATCGTGGGCGGTCCGTTTCTGGAAGTCTTTATCCGTTACGAGCCTAAGCAAGACGATGCGGTACTAGAGCGGATTTGTCCGGAGATGAGCACCGGCCAGTCTGCAGAAGCCAGGCTGGCCTGCCTGCAACAATTGCCGCAAGTTATGATCGATGATTCCCTTTATCAGGACATTCGCTACAAGTTTTATCGCCATCCCGGCACCGGGGATAAAGGCCTGCTGAGTATGATTGATGTTTCGGCTTTGGGGCGGGGAGAGCATTTGTTGAGGGTGAGTAAGCAGGTTTACCTTGCCACTTCAGAGGCGGACACCATTGCCTGGATACAGCAAGGAGTGATTCCTTTTTGGAAAGAGTGAGCATTTTATAAAAGCACCGGCGCAGTCGCGCCGATGCTTTTATTTTACACTTTTTCCTGAGCTGACTCAATCAAAATATCCAGTATTTGACTTGCGGCCACGGCGATCTTAGTACCAGGCCCGAAGATCCCGGCGACGCCCTGCTCGTAAAGGAAGTCATAATCCTGATGCGGAATCACGCCGCCGACGACGACCATAATATCCCCTCTGCCCAGTTTTTCCAATGCCTGGATGGTTTGGGGTACCAGGGTTTTGTGGCCGGCGGCCAGAGAAGACACGCCCAGAATGTGGACATCATTCTCGACGGCCTGACGAGCGGCTTCTTCCGGAGTCTGGAAGAGTGGTCCGATATCCACATCAAAGCCCAGGTCAGCAAAGCTGGTAGCGATGACTTTGGCGCCGCGGTCGTGGCCATCCTGTCCCAACTTGGCTACCATGATACGCGGACGGCGACCTTCCAATTCTTCGAAGGTATCGGCCAGTTCCTGAGCCTTTTTGAAATCCTCGTTTTTGCTGATCTCGCTGGAGTAGACGCCCGACACGGCCTGCGTCATGGCTTTGAAACGGCCGAAGGATTGTTCCATAGCTGCTGAAATTTCTCCTAAGGTAGCTCTCTTGCGAGCTGCCTCGATGGCAAAGGCCAGCAGATTCCCTTCTCCTGACTCGGCACACTGTGCCAGGGCTTGCAGTGCATTTCTGCAAGCTTGCTCATCTCTTTCGGCCTTTACTTTTTGGATGCGCTCAATCTGTGATTCTTTCACGGCCGTATTATCCACTTCCAGGATATCGATGGGTTCCTGATCTTCCGGTTCGAAGATATTAACCCCTACGATTCGGTCTTTTCCACTATCGATACGCGCCTGCTTGCGGGCAGCGGCTTCTTCGATCCGGAGTTTCGGCAGGCCGTTTTCGATGGCTTTGGCCATGCCGCCCAGTTCTTCCACTTCCTGAATGAGCGTCCAGGCACGGTCAACGAGCTGAGCGGTGAGGTATTCTACGTAGTAGGATCCGGCCCAGGGATCTACGGCGCGGGTGATATCGGTATCTTTTTGCAGGTAGATCTGTGTATCGCGGGCGATCTTGGCCGAAAAGTCGGTCGGAAGGGCAATGGCCTCGTCCAGAGAGTTGGTATGCAGAGACTGTGTCCCACCCATGACAGCGGCCAGGGCTTCGACGGCTGTACGGGCAATGTTGTTGAAGGGATCCTGCTCGGTCAGGCTCCAGCCGGAGGTTTGGCTATGCGTGCGCAGAGCCATAGACTTGGCATTTTGTGGATCGAACTGCTTGACCAGCTTGGCCCACAACATTCTGGCGGCCCGCATCTTGGCGATTTCCATAAAATGATTCATACCAATACCCCAGAAAAAGGAGATGCGCGGTGCAAAGTCATCCACTTTCAGGCCTGCCTGTAAGCCGGCCCGGATGTATTCTACGCCATCGGCCAGAGTGTAAGCCAATTCGATGTCGGCCGGAGCGCCGGCCTCGTGCATGTGATAGCCACTCACGCTGATGGAGTTGAAGCGCGGCATATGCTGAGCCGTAAATTCAAAAATATCGGCGATGATGCGCATGGACGGCAGAGGCGGATAGATGTAGGTATTGCGCACCATAAATTCTTTGAGGATATCGTTTTGGATGGTCCCACTCAGTTGTTCTTGCTTCACGCCCTGCTCTTCGGCTGCGACGATGTAGAAGGCCATGACGGGAATGACGGCGCCGTTCATCGTCATGGACACTGACATTTTGTCGAGCGGGATCTGGTCGAACAGGATTTTCATATCCTCGACGGTGTCGATGGCGACGCCTGCTTTGCCGACATCGCCGGCTACACGTTCGTGATCCGAGTCGTAGCCCCGGTGGGTGGCCAGATCGAAGGCAACGGAAAGGCCTTTTTGTCCTTGCGCCAGATTGCGTCGGTAGAAGGCATTGCTTTCCTCGGCGGTAGAAAAGCCGGCATATTGGCGGATGGTCCAGGGCCGACCGGCATACATGGTACTGTAGGGCCCTCGCAGGAAGGGCGGCAGGCCGGCAACATAAGACAGGTGCTTTAGTTCGGCCGTATCTTTGGAGGAAAACTGAGCTTTGACATTTATTTTTTCCGGCGTTTCCCATTGCTGGGAATCTGTAGAGGGTGGATGGTTGAGCAGGTCTTTGTCTAAGGCTATCTTGCTAAAGTCTGGTCGTGCCATGTGCAATCGTTTTTAAAGTGAGGCGCTCGCCGCTTCTGGGCCAATTATTGATTCTGCTAAGCTACTCGCTTTTTGTGGCATGGGCAAGGATGGGGAGGGTGAATTTTGTCACTGCAGGTTGGGTCCGGTAATATTGGAGTGGGCTCTTACATTTCCGGAGGCTGGGCGGGGTGCTAGTGACCTGGTGACTTGGAGTCACCAGGTCACTAGCAAAAAATCCTTTCGCTTGCAAAGTTCGGCTATTTTGCCCAGCGCATCAAGCCAGTGTCCGGTTTTGTCCGATTTTGGCAGGTTTTTGCAGGTTTTGGCAGCCTGCCCGTATGGGGTTTCCGGCAGAGTCCCTCCCTGCGCCCCTTCACCTCTTTACAAAAAACAGAGGAATCACAAACAGCAACAACACTACTGAAAAACTCAGCCCGCCGATGGTGCCGGCCGCGAGGGCATACCAGAACACCTCCTCCTGCCCGTAAAGCAGGAAGGGGATCAGGCCGACTATGGTAGACAGAATTGTCAGTAAGATGGGCGTAAGCTTGTGGCTCAAGGCTTTGCGGAACAGCTCTCTTCCGGAACGCCTGCCTTGTTTTTTGCGAAAACGCTTATAATCGCTCACCAGCAGGATCATGCTGTTCACTGCCAGGCCGCTCACGAGGAGGAAGGAGGTATAGCCCCCCTGGTCGAAGGGTAGATCAAACAGGTAAAAGGTCAAAAATATTCCGATGAAAGAAATCGGTATCAACAGAACGATGGACAAGGCCTGCCTCAGCGAATTGAAGTGGATGCTACAGATAAAAAATATCAGCACCACCACGAGCAGGATTAGATAATTCAATCGCTTTTGCTCTGCACCGAACGACCACTGCCGCTGCTTCATGCTGTATCCCAGCGGCATTTCCAGACGCATCTGTTCCATGACCTCTTCCAGGTATTTACTGCCGAAACGATGTGAGCCGGTATACTCAAATTCCACCATCTTGATGTACTGCTGGTCTTCTTTGTGGATCGCGTTAGCCACCTTGCGCTTGCCGATGCGGCCGACCTCGGCCAGGGATACCCTCGAAGAATCCACGCTGAAAGCCTGGTTTTGCAATTGCCAGAGGTCGCGCTTTTGCTGTTGCCGGCTGATCAATCGTACGGGAATGCCGTCCGACATGGAAAAGGCCCATTGGCCGGGGCGGTTAAAGCCTTCCAGTTCTTTGGCGAAGGCCACCGTACCGAGCTGCTGCATGGCCAGGCGGTCCTCCTCCAGCTCCAGGAAATACTCAATTTGGTCTTTAGAACGCCAGGCAAAATTGGCATCGGTATTGACCTCCTGAATACGCGGGTGCACCAGCAATTTGTCGGCAAAACGTTGAGCCTGCCGCTCGAGGATGTCTTTGTTGTACCCGTACATGCTCACCCGGAAGCGCGGAGGAGAAGCGCCGCCTGCATTGCTGAAGCCTTTGCCTACCCCGTAAATACTCCAGTTGGCGCCACCCATGTTCAGGCTGTAGGCGATCAGTTCGCTCTTGAGCCGGTAGGGAAAACTCCATTCGTATCCTTCATTAAAAGAAATAACGAGGGTACTGCTCTGACCGCTATTAACCTGAGTAGTGTATTGCTTGATTTGATCAGGATATCGATCCAGGTAACGCTCCATTTGTCGGACCACCTCATCGAGTTGATGAACCGTAGCTCCCTGCGGCAGGGCCCCGCGTACGTACAGCAAGGTCTCGGATGGTTCGCGATAAGCCGAGCCTTCGTAGACATACCAATCGAACAAGCGGAGGGCTCCGCCTAATACCCTGTTGACGACCGGCTTAATGTTTTCCACATAATAGTCGCTCCCCAGGCTCCGATTGTACCATTCCCAATCTTTGATCTGGTTCGGCAATTTATACACCGGCAGGCCAAAGCCCAGGATGACCAGCCCGATCAGCCAGGGGCGCCAGCGCAGGGCCCAGCGGAGGTATCGCTCATAAATTTGATTGATGCGGATGCTTCTTCGCACCGTTTTGGAAGACCTGGCGGCCTGCTTTTTTCTCATCTTCCACTGCCGCATCAGGGCCGGGATAAAAAACAAGGCGACCAGCAGGGAGATCCCCAGGTTGACGGCCATCACCTGGGCGAAAGCCAGCAAGTTGAGCCGCCATTCGTCAGGCAGGAAATAGATGACCAGTAAGGTCGCAATGGTGGTGAGCGTAGAGGCCAGCAAGGCCGGGAATACGCTGAGGTTGCGCTGTTTTTCCAGATGATGGACCATCACCAGGGTGTTATCGATCATAATACCGAAAGAAACGGTGATCCCGGCCAGGGCGTATAAGTTAATTTCAATAGATAATGCATAATACAGAATAGAGGCCAGGCCTAAATTAACGATCAGGCTCATGAGCACCAGGCCCAGATACCGACTACTGCGATAAATGACCAAAACAAAAAGCAGCAAAATCCCCAGCGACATAACAGTGCGCTGACGTATTTTCTGGAGTTCTTTTTGTAAAAACCGAGTATTATCCTCCTCTAATCGCAGTTGGTAGGAAGCAGGAAGGTGAGTAGTTATTTCTTGAATGCGACTTTTCAAGCGGGCGGCCAGCTCAATAAAGTTGGCGTCTGGTTGTGCGTACAACAATAAGCGCACGCTGCTTTCTCCGTTGATGCGATAGTATTGTCGAGGAGCTTGTTCCTGTAGTCGGATCTCTGCCAGGTCCCCCAGGCGGATGAGGCGATGGTCGGCCATTTGGATAGGGATGGAAGCCCAGCTTTGATCTGTTGTATTTTTCAGGTTCAGGGCAACAGACTGGCGGTTGACGGGAGCCATGCCCAGGCCTTCCGACTGGAATGCCTGCTGTAGTTTCTGTACAAGCAGATTGGTGCTGAGGCCTAGGGCAGACAGCCTGTTTTGATCGTAGGTGATGCGCCACTCGAGGGGGTTACCACCGGTGACCTGGATGTTGTTCAGGTCATTTTCCATAGCCAGGGCCGGGCCCAGGTTTTTCTCGGCATAGGTCGCCAATTCATAGGGTTTATCCTGTCCGCTGAGGGAATAGATTAAAACGGGCCGCTCTCCGGCTTCTTCGATCGGGCTGTTGAGTTCCAGGGTCGGGTAGCCGGCTCCTATAGGAAATTGAGGATAGAGCTGTCGAATCTTGGTGGACAATTCGAAACGCAGCAGCTCGACGGCGGCTTCTTTTTCCAACTGAACCTTGATATGACCCTGTGCCTGCCCCGACACGGAAGAGACGGAGGCAATACCATTGATCAGTTCAAAGGCCCCTTCCAGCGGAGCGGTGAGATTTTGTTCGATCATTTCGGGTGAGGCGCCCGGCCAGGCATAGCGTACGGTGATGCTTGTTTTTTGAAGGTTCGGCAAATAGCGGAGTGACAGCTGTGGGATGAGTGCAAAGCCGACAACGGTCAGGGCGAAGAAAACGATTAATATGCCGAATGTTGGGGTGCGCATTTTTTGGATGTTCTGGTATTCCGGGGTTTAAGTTAAATAATAAACAAATGCGGCGAAAAGGGTTGATGTAAAAAAGTTATTTGGATCAAATTTTAATGCTCAATTATAATATATACACTTTTTCCAATGCATCAAAATGCATCAAAATGCGTCAAAATGCGTCAAAATGCGTCAAAATGTTATTTACAAAATTAATAACTTTGTTTTCAACATGTGGCCATTTGTTTAAGGGATTACCGAAAACCTTAAAATAGAGTAGGTGAAAAATAATTTTATTGAAATGAAAAAACCGATTGCATTAATACTTTTAACCTGTCTTTTTTTTGTTTCTTTTTTCCCACCAAAAGCGCAAGCAGACTTTTGGTTAGAGTATGAAAATGGACCATGCTATATGATTGAGGATGATAGCGAATATACCTTATGCTACTATCCAGGTAATGACTGCTCAAATTACCGATTCTGTTAGTGACATTCGCAATTCTAATAGCTTTTCTGTTTGTGAAATAACATCTGAGATCAAGAATCTCTATAGCAATCAGAATTCAAAAGGAATGAGGGGCTATATACGATGCTTAATCTAGTAAAGATAAAGCAATGCTTTTGTGGCAACACAATTTATCCAAGTATGTAGCTCCTCATAATTACCCCATTTCATATGTTTTACTAGGTATTTTTATTCATGAAGTTGTTTAAAGTTATCGTACTTACCTGCGCGTAAAGCATTATGGCTACTGAACGGCAGCTATTTTTCGTTCCGTAACTTTGGCTACGCAACTCAAAATGAGCTTTGTCAGTAGCCATAAGCCTTCACGCTCGCTTACAGTAGATAACTTTAAACAACTTCCATAAATGACATCATGAAAACCAAAAGAAAAGTAACTGCTCGCAACATTTTTCTACCCCTATTTTTCCTTTTCTTTATTTTGCTCATGCTTTCCAATTGCCAAAATGATGGTCAATCTTCTTCTAGCTCGTCCTATAAGATCGACTCCACAAAAGTATCATTTCCCTTAAGCCCAAATTCCTTATTTAGCACCCGCTTCTTTTTCAGTCAATCTCAAACCATTGACAATACCGAGTACCTGATCGGCTATGATTGGGGACAGAACCAATTAGAATGGTTTGATCTAACTAATCAAAAAGAAGTCAAAATACAAAAA